>JBLMYH010000204.1:0-35922 GCA_050258175.1 Hyphomicrobiaceae bacterium | reverse complement strand
ACATCTTCGCCGCGGTCACCGTGATCTCGGCGCTGCGCGTGATCACCGCGCGCAACCCGGTACACGCGGCCCTGTACCTGGTGCTGGCCTTCTTCACCGCGGCCGGCCTGTGGATGCTGCTCGAAGCCGAATTCCTCGCCATCACCCTGGTGCTGGTCTACGTCGGGGCGGTCATGGTGCTGTTCCTGTTCGTGGTGATGATGCTCGACATCAACCTGGAAAAGCTGCGCGAGGGCTTCTGGGATTATCTGCCGCTGGCGGGTTTCGTCGCCGTGCTGCTGGTGATCGAGATGGCGCTGATTCTCGGCAGCCGCCACTTTGGCCTTGAAGTCATGGGTGCACCCGCACCCCACGCCGCCGATTACAGCAATACCAAGGAGCTCGGGCGGGTGCTGTACACCGAGTACGTCTACGCGTTCGAACTCGCCGCGGTGATCCTGCTGGTGGCGATCGTTGCCGCCATCGCGCTGACGCTGCGTCGCCGCAAGGACAGCAAGTACATCGATCCCGCTGAACAAGTGAAGGTCAAACGCAATGACCGTCTGCGCATCGTCAAAATGCAATCGACCCCGAAGCCCGGGGCAGGGGAGGGCGGCGCATGATTTCCTTATCGCATTACCTGGTGCTGGGCGGCATCCTGTTCGCCATCAGCGTACTGGGCATCTTTCTCAACCGCAAGAACGTGATCATTCTTTTGATGGCGATCGAATTGATGCTGCTCGCGGTGAACATGAATTTCATCGCGTTCTCGCATTACCTCGGCGACATCCACGGCCAGATCTTCGTCTTCTTCATCCTCACCGTTGCCGCGGCCGAATCCGCCATCGGCCTCGCGATCCTGGTGGTGCTGTTCCGCAATCTGCACACGATCAACGTCGATGACCTCGACCACTTGAAAGGCTGATACGCGTGGACATGCAGATGCTCTATCTCATCGTGCCGCTTGCGCCGTTGCTGGGTGCGACTGTCGCCGGCCTGTTCGGCAGGCTGGTCGGCCGCACCGGCGCCCATGTCGTCACCATCGCCGGCGTGGCGGTCTCGTTCGTCGCTTCGGTGCTGGTGTTTCAGGACGTGCTAGCGGGCCATACCTTCAACGGCACCGTCTACACCTGGATGGCACTGGGCGACCTGCATTTCGAGGTGGGTTTCCTGGTCGACGCGCTGACAGCCATGATGATGCTGGTCGTCACCTTCATCTCGCTGATGGTGCACGTCTACACCATCGGCTACATGCACGACGATTCCGGCTACCAGCGATTCTTCAGCTACATCTCGCTGTTCACCTTCTCGATGCTGATGCTGGTGATGAGCAACAATTTCCTGCAACTGTTTTTCGGCTGGGAAGCAGTGGGACTGATGTCGTACCTGCTGATCGGCTTCTGGTACACGAAAGAGACGGCGATCTACGCCAACCTCAAGGCCTTCCTGGTCAACCGCGTCGGCGACTTCGGCTTCATCCTCGGCATCGGTCTGGTGCTGGCGCAGTTCGGCTCGCTCGATTACGCCACGGTTTTCGCCAAGGCGCCCGCACTCGCACATGAAACGATCACGCTTTGGCCCGGCACCCCCTGGGGCCTGATGACCGTCATCGGCATCCTCCTGTTCATCGGCGCGATGGGCAAATCGGCGCAGTTCCCGCTGCACGTCTGGCTGCCCGACTCGATGGAAGGCCCGACGCCAATTTCCGCGCTGATTCATGCGGCGACGATGGTCACCGCCGGAATCTTCATGGTCGCGCGCATGTCGCCGCTGTATGAACTGTCGGACACGGCCCTGAGCTTCATCATGGTCATCGGCGCGATCACCGCGCTGTTCATGGGCTTCCTCGGCATGGTGCAGAACGACATCAAGCGCGTGATTGCGTATTCGACCCTGTCCCAACTCGGTTACATGACGGTCGCACTGGGCGCCTCGGCCTATTCGGTCGCGATATTCCACCTGATGACGCACGCCTTCTTCAAGGCGCTGCTGTTCCTCGGCGCCGGTTCGGTCATCATCGCCATGCACCACAACCAGGACATCCGCTACATGGGCGGGCTGAAGAAGTACATGCCGATCACCTGGGTCACTTCGCTGATCGGCTCGCTGGCGCTGATTGGAACGCCTTTCCTGTCAGGCTTCTATTCCAAGGAAAGCATCATCGAGGCGGCCAAGATTTCGCACCTGCCGGGTTCCGGCTTCGCCTATTTCGCCGTGCTGGCAGGCGTGTTCGTCACGGCCTTCTATTCCTTCCGCATGTATTTTCTGGTGTTTCACGGCAAGGAGCGCTTTCATCAGGGGCACACCCACGGCAACGAGACCGACCTGCATCATGCGGGCCATCATGGCCAAGGTGGAACGCCGCACGAAACCCCGTGGGTGGTGACCGGGCCCCTGCTGGCGCTGGCGCTGCCCTCGCTGGCGATCGGCTACATGACGATCGAACCGATGCTGTTCGGCGACTTTTTCGGGAATGCGATCTACGTTGCCGACCGCCATCCGGCGATGCACGAGCTGAACCAGGAATACCATGGCGCCATGGAAATGGGACTGCATGCGTTGATGACGCTGCCGTTCTGGCTGGGGGCGGCCGGCGTGGCACTTTCGGCCTTCTTCTACCTCAAACGCCCCGACATCCCGGCTGCCATCGCGCAGCGCTTCAAGTTTCTGCATCAGATGCTGCTTAACAAGTACTGGTTCGACGAGCTCTACAGCTGGCTCTTCGCCCAGGGCGCGCGCGCGCTTGGCGGCGGCCTCTGGCGGCGCGGCGACCAGAATGTGATCGACGGTTTCTTCGTCAACGGTTCTGCTCACGTGGTCGAACGCTTCTCGCGCCTGGTCAAGGCCTTCCAGTCAGGCTACATATACCACTACGCCTTTGCCATGCTGATCGGGGTGTTTGCCCTGGTCACCTGGTTTGCGCGCTTGTACTGACCCATGCTCAACAACACGCTTTCCCTCGTTATCTGGGTTCCGATTCTGGCCGGCGTGGCCGTGCTTGCCACCGGTTCGGACCGCAATGCGGCACTCGCTCGCTGGATCTCGCTCGCCGGCGCGCTGCTGGGACTGATCGTCGCGATTCCGCTGGTCACCGGCTTCGATACCACCACGTCGGCGATGCAGTTCGTCGAGAGGGCGGCGTGGATACCGGCCTTCAACGTCCATTACCACCTCGGCGTCGATGGCATCTCGATGCCGCTGATCCTGTTGAACAGCTTCATCACCGTGCTGGTGGTGATCGCCGGCTGGCAGGTGGTCCAGGACAAGGTAGCGCAGTACATGGCGGCCTTCCTCATCATGTCCGGCCTCATCAACGGCGTGTTCGCTGCGCTCGACGGCATCCTGTTCTATGTCTTCTTCGAAGGCATGCTGATTCCACTCTATCTGATCATCGGCGTGTGGGGCGGGCCGAACCGTGTGTACGCCTCGCTCAAGTTCTTCCTCTACACCTTGCTCGGCTCATTCCTGATGCTGGTGTCGATGATCTATCTGTACTTCCAGTCCGGCGGCAGCTTCGACATCCAGACCTGGCACACCACCACGCTGGGAATGACCGCGCAGACCCTGATGTTCTTCGCATTTCTGCTGGCATTCGGAGTCAAGGTGCCGATGTGGCCGGTGCATACCTGGTTGCCCGATGCCCACGTCGAGGCACCCACTGGAGGTTCGGTGGTGCTGGCAGCGATCACGTTGAAGGTCGGCGCCTACGGCTTCCTGCGCTTCATTCTGCCGATCCTCCCGGATGCCAGCCATGAATTGGCCTGGTTCGTCATCATGCTGTCGCTGATCGCCGTCGCCTACATCGGTCTCGTCGCTCTGGTGCAGGCCGACATGAAAAAGCTCATTGCCTATTCGTCGATCGCGCACATGGGCTTCGTCACGCTCGGCTTCTTCATGTTCAATCCGCTCGGTGCCGAAGGTGGGCTAGTGCAGATGGTCTCGCACGGTTTCGTCTCGGCGGCACTGTTCCTCTGCATCGGTGTCATGTACGACCGTCTGCACTCGCGCCAGATCAAGGACTACGGCGGTGTGGTCAACAGGATGCCGGTGTTCGCTGCCTTCTTCATGCTGTTCGCCATGGCCAATTCGGGCTTGCCGGCCACCAGCGGCTTCGTCGGCGAATTCATGGTCATCATGGCCTCGACCAAGGTCAATTTCTGGTTTGCCTTCATCGCCGCCACCACGCTGATCTTCGGCGCGGCGTATACGTTGTGGATGTACAAGCGCGTAGTGTTCGGCAATGTCACCAACCCGCACGTCGAGGAGATGTCCGACGTCAACGTGCGCGAGATCCTTATGCTTGGCATGCTGGCGGTCTGCGTAATGGCCGTGGGGCTGTATCCCAAGCCGCTCACCGATGTGATGCACGTGTCGGTGGTCGACCTGTTGGCGCACGCCGCCCAAAGCAAACTGCCTTAAGGTTCCAGGATGAGACACGCCATCATGCAATTTATGCCGGTTTTCCCAGAAATATTCGTGCTGGCCATGGTCTCGCTGATTCTGGTGATCGACGCCGCCGTCGACGACAGCAGGCGCTATCTGGCCTATGTCCTCTCGCTCGTCACGCTGGCCGGCGCGGCTTTTCTCACCGTGCGCGATTTCTCTACCATGCCGGTGCTGGCGCTGGGCGGGCTTTTTATCGGTGACCCGCTGTCCGACGTGCTGAAGCTGTTTCTCTATCTGACCGTCGCGGTTGTGCTGGTGTATTCGCGCGACTACCTGCGCGAGCGCGGCCTCTACAAGGGCGAGTTCTTCGCGTTGGCGCTGTTTGCGCAGCTCGGCATGATGGTGATGGTGTCAGCCAGCCACTTTCTCACGCTCTACCTCGGTCTCGAGTTGCTGTCACTGTCGCTGTATGCGATGGTGGCGCTGCAGCGCGATTCCAGCGTGGCGACCGAGGCAGCGATGAAGTATTTCGTGCTGGGCGCGTTGGCGTCGGGCATGCTGCTCTATGGCATGTCGATGGTTTACGGCGTGACCGGCTCGCTCTCCCTCGGCGACATGGCCATTGCCCTGCAGGATGGCACCGACCTGCGTATCCCGCTGGTGTTCGGCATCGTCTTTATCGTCGCCGGTCTGGCGTTCAAGCTCGGCGCCGTGCCGTTCCACATGTGGGTGCCCGATGTCTACCATGGCGCGCCGACGGCGATGACGCTGTTCATCGGCTCCGCGCCCAAGATCGCCGCATTTGCCTTCGTGATCCGCATTCTCGGGCAGGGGCTGGAATCGCAGGTGGGCGATTGGCGCGAAATGCTGGTGATCCTGGCAGTGCTTTCGATGGCGCTCGGCAACATCGCGGCCATCGCGCAAAGCAATCTGAAGCGGATGCTTGCGTATTCGACCATTGCGCATATGGGCTACATGCTGCTGGGAATTCTCGCCGGCTCGCAGAACGGCTACGGCAGCGCGATGTTCTACGTGCTGGTGTATGCCCTGATGAGCCTGGGCGGTTTCGGCATGATTCTGCTATTGTCTCGTGCCGGTTTCGAAGCCGATCGGCTGGACGACTTCAGGGGCCTGAACCACCGCAGTCCGTGGCTGGCTTTCATGATGCTGCTGTTGATGTTCTCGATGGCCGGCGTACCGCCTACAGTGGGTTTCTATGCCAAGCTGTCGGTGCTGCAGGCGGTGGTCGAGATCGGCTATGTGTGGCTGGCGGTTGTTGCGGTGCTGTTCTCCCTGATCGGCGCGTTCTACTATCTGCGTATCGTCAAACTGATGTATTTTGACGCGCCGCACGACACCGCGCCGATCACCGCGAGCGTCGATACGCGCCTCGTCATGTCGGCCAACGGTCTTGCGATCTTGGCGCTGGGAATCATGCCGCAGCCGCTGATGACGGTGTGCATCCACGCCATCCGTGCTTCATTCTGAATCGGGTATTTGAACCAAACCGTGCTGGAGCGAGTCTGCTCCGGCGTTACTTAGCTTTTCGGACCCACCGTGAATTTTTCGACTTCTCTGCTGCTGATTCTGGCGTTCATCGCTGCCAACCTGCCTTTCCTCGTCGAGCGCATCTTCTTTGTTGTACGGCCCAAGACCGGGCCCAAGAATTTCGCCTGGCGACTGCTGGAGCTGGTCGTTCTGTTTTTCGCGGTGGGCGGCATTGCGTTGCTGCTGGAAGGCAAGCTCGGCGACATCCAGCATCAGGGCTGGCAATTCTATGCGGTCAATGCTGCGCTGTTCGTGGTGTTCGCCTACCCGGGCTTCGTCTACCGCTATCTGTGGCGGAAACGCGGCGCGTAAGAGGAAGGGACATCATGCAATTCAAGCTGCGCGGAGAGCATATCGCGCTCTGCGACCTGCTCAAGCTCACCGGCATCGCCGACAGCGGCGGGCAGGGCAAGCTCATGATTACCAATGGGGACGTGACCGTGGACGGCCGGCCTGAAAGTCGCAAGACGGCAAAAATACGCGCAAACCAGACGGTGCAATGTCTCGGACAGACCATCCAGGTTGTAGCGGACTAAGCTGCCGGGTTCGCGTGCGAAACAGCCGAGTAGGGCCCGAGGCCCGGTCCGCTACGAGCCGTCCTTTCTGAAAAGATCGACCCGCATGGGCATGTGGAAGCCCGCCCCCGAGGGCGACAGGTACTGATTGAATCGCGCGCGCACGGCATCGTAAAGAGCGGGTGATAGCTGGTGGTCGGTGTGGGTCACCTTGAGGATCCGGCTTTCGAACTGGCCGAAGTCTTCGAAGTGCATCGGCTGCAGAAAGAAGGTCTGGTTCAAGAGGGACAGCCGCTGCGTTGAAACGGCTTTGACCTCTGCAGCGAACGCGGCCTCCCGCACCGCTTTCTCGTCGTGGAACATCCGGAGGATGTCGTTGAAATCGCCGGCATAAACCGGCTCCGAAATATAAGCCACGCCACCTGGTTTCAACACCCTGCGGATCTCGGAGAAGGCGTCGTCCATGAGTTCGGTCGGCACGTGATGCAGGGATTTGAACATCAGGACGATGTCGAAGCGCGAGTCTTCAGCCGGGATGTTCTCGGCGCCGCCAAATTCGAATCGAACATTGTCCGGCTTGTCGGACGCCCTGTTGATCGCAAGCTGTGTGGCATCCACTTCCAGCGCGAGCACCGAGGCGGCCGTTTGGGCAACCAGGCGGGTCTTGTCTGCCTTCCCGCAGCCGAGTTCGAGCACCTTCGCACCGCGCAGGGGCAGGAGGTCGGCGAGGATGACTTCTTCGTCGGCTACGCGGGACACATACGGGTCTGCAATGCGCATTTCGCTGGGTTTCACGTCAAGGCCTTTCAAGGCTGGGATTCGGGGCTTGGGGTGCATGGCCTGGACCGAATGATGCTGGCCATGATGCTTGTCCGGCAGCATCTCACAAAAAACAGAAGGTATAGCGCCCCGAATCGAACTCGACCGCCAGCCGTGCCCCGCGGTTGCGGGCATAGTCCCATGACCCCTTGGTGGCGCAGCCTTCGTGGCATTCACTCACCCCGGCCGGCGACTCGAGATCGCGTTCGCGGTCGTACCAGCTCAACAACATCGTTTCCTCGCCCAACTGCTGCCGGGCGACGGCGGTTGCCAGCTTCAGCGCGGCGTTGAAGTCGAGGCCGAGTTCAGACGTATCCAGACGCAGGGCTTTCATGGCGCGGTATCGGTCAGCGCCTTGAGGGCGTAGAGCATGTCGAGCGCCGCCTTCGGCGTGAGGGTGTCGGGGTCGAGCTCGTGCAACTGGTCGAGCGCGGGGTGTGGCGGCGGCGCGTCGTTGGGCAGATGCGCGGCGAACAGGTCGCCCTGCGGGCCGGGCTGCAGCTGGGCGTCCTCGAGTTCGCGCAGATGCCGCCGGGCGGCGTGAATGACCGGGCTGGGCACGCCGGCCAGGCGCGCGACCTGGATGCCGTAGCTTTGCGACGCCGGGCCTTCCTCCACCGCATGCAGGAACACGAGGTCGGCGCCGTGCTCCTTGGCGTCGAGGTGCACGTTGGCGAGCTGGCGGAATTCCTGCGCGAGCTGGGTCAGCTCGAAATAGTGGGTGGCGAACAGGGTGAAGGCGCGGGTGGCGGTCACCAGATGCCGTGCCACCGCCCAGGCCAGCGCAAGGCCGTCGAAGGTCGAGGTGCCGCGGCCGATTTCGTCGAGAAGAACAAGACTGTTCGCGCTGGCGTTGTGCAGGATGTGGGCAGTCTCGGTCATCTCGACCATGAAGGTCGAGCGGCCGCCGGCCAGGTCGTCGGATGCCCCGATGCGGGTGAAGATCTGGTCGACGTCGCCGATCTTCGCCGAAGCGGCCGGCACCCACAGGCCGCAGCAGGCCAGCAGGGTCACCAGCGCGACCTGCCGCATGTAGGTCGATTTGCCGCCCATGTTGGGGCCGGTGATCAGCAGCATCTGCCGGCCGCGGCTCAGCGTCACGTCGTTGGGAATGAAGTGGTCGACTTGCGCCTCGACCACCGGGTGACGGCCAGCGCGGATGACGATGCCCGGTTCGCTGGTGTAGTCGGGCGCACAAAGCTTCAGCGTTGCTGCGCGTTCGGCCTGGCTCGCCAGCACGTCGATTTCGGCCAGCGCCGCGGCAATCGCGAGCAGATCCGGGACATGCGGTGCCAGCGTCTCCAGCAGCGCCTCGAACAAGGCCTTCTCGCGCGCCAGCGCACGTTCCTGTGCCGACAGCGCCTTGTCCTCGAAAGCCTTGAGTTCCGGGGTGATGTAGCGCTCGGCGTTCTTCAGCGTCTGGCGGCGACGGTAATCGTCGGGGACGTTTTCCGACTGCGCGCGGCTGACTTCGATGTAGAAGCCGTGCACCCTGTTGTACTCGACCTTGAGGGTGCCGATGCCCGAGCGAGCGCGCTCGCGCGTTTCCAGTTCCAGCAGAAAGGTGCCAGCGTCGCGCGTCAGCGCGCGCAGTTCGTCGAGATCGGCGTCGTAGCCGTCGGCGATCACGCCGCCCTCGCGCAGCACGCTGGCGGGTTCTGGCTGGACCGAACGGGCAAGCAGGACATGCAGCTCGGGGCGGGCGGCAACTGCAGCACGCAATTCGGCTAGGCGCGCGCGATCATCGGGAAGCGCCGCGGCAAGCGCGGGCAGCAGCGCCAAGGTGTCGCGCAGGCCGGACAGGTCGCGTGGGCGCGCATTCTTCAAGGCGATGCGGCCACCGATCCTTTCCACGTCGGCGCAACTTCTCAGCAGGCGGGTGAGGGTGGCAGCGGTGTCCGGCTGACTGCCCAGCACACCAATCGCGTCGCGTCGCCGAACCAACACTTCACGGTCGCGCAGCGGATGGTGCAGCCAGTGCCTGAGCAGGCGGGTGCCCATTCCGGTGGCGGTCGTATCGAGCACTGACAAGAGGGTCGGCGCCGCTTCGCCGCGCAGGGTCTCGGTGAGTTCCAGGTTGCGCCGGGTGGCAGCGTCGAGTTGCACGAAGTCACTGTCGCGCTCAGCGCGGATGGCCTGGATATGCGGCAGCGCCGTGCGCTGCGTGGTCTGGATGTAATCGAGCAGAGCGCCCGCCGCGGCGATGGCGCGTGGCAGCTCGGCTACGCCGAACCCAGTGAGGTCGCGGCTACCGAACTGTTGCGCCAGCCGGGCCTGCGCACCATTCGCATCGAATTGCCATGGCGCCAGCCGGCGCACCGCGCACGCGGCACCCGCAAGGGCGAAGTCGTCGGGCGCGAGGATTTCTGCCGGCCGCACCCGCGCGAGCAGGGCGGGTAGGGCAGTGGCGCTGATCTCGGTGACCTGAAAGCGCCCGGCGGCAAGGTTGAGCCAGGCGACGCCGAGCATGTCCGCGCCCGGGGCGATGGCCAGAATCAGCGTGTCGCGTGTCTCGTCCAGCAGGCCCGAATCGGTCAACGTTCCCGGGGTGACGATGCGCGTGACCTGCCTTTCGACCGGGCCTTTGCTGGTCGTCGGATCGCCCACCTGCTCGGCGATTACCACCGACTCCCCGAGCTTCAGCAGCCGTGCAAGATACTGTTCGGCGCTGTGGTAGGGCACACCCGCCATCTTGATCGGCGCCCCGGCCGAGGCGCCGCGTGTGGTCAGCGTGATGTTCAAGAGCCGCGAGGCCTTCTCGGCATCGTCGAAGAACAGTTCGTAAAAGTCGCCCATGCGGTAGAACAGCAGCATCTCCGGATGCTGCGCCTTGATGCCAAGGTACTGCTGCATCATCGGCGTATGGGCAGTGGGCGCCTTGGCGATGGACATGAAGAAAAAGGCGTTGGGTCAGACCTTGAGTTCGGGCGGCAGGTGCGGGGCGATGACCTGCAGCATCTGCCCGAAGATTTTCGGGCTGGCGGCGACGATGTTGCCGGAATCCAGGAAGCCCTCGTCGCCCATGAAATTGCCAACCAGCGCGCCGGCTTCCTGCGCGATCAGACTGCCGGCGGCGAGGTCCCAGGGCTTCAGGTGCATTTCCCAGAAACCGTCGTAGCGGCCACAGGCCACGTAGGCGAGATCGAGCGCCGCGGAACCGGGGCGGCGCAGGCCCGAGGTGGCGCGCATCATGTCGCGGAACATGTTGATGTAGACCTCAGCGAAGCTGAAGTCGCGGAAGGGAAAGCCGGTGCCGATCAGGCATTCGGAGAGCTTGCCGCGCTTGCTGGCGCGGATGCGGCGGTCGTTGAGCATGGCGCCGCGGCCGCGGCTGGCGGTGAAGAGTTCGTTCCGCGCGGGGTCGAACACCACGGCCTGGGTGATCTGGCCCTTGTGCTTGAGCGCGATGGAAACGGAATATTGCTGCAGGCCGTGCAGGAAGTTGGTGGTGCCATCGAGCGGATCGATGATCCACTGGTAGTCCTCGCCATTCTTGGCGTCGGCCTGGCCGGACTCCTCTGCTAAAATCCCGTGGTTTGGATAGGCGTCGAGCAGGGTCTCGATGATGGCGCGTTCGGCCATCTGATCGACCTCGCTGACATAATCGCGATCCTGCTTGCTCCGCACGGTGAGCTGGTCGAGGTCGAGCGAGGCGCGATTGATGATCGCCCCGGCTTTGCGAGCGGCTTTCACCGCCGTGTTGAGCATGGGATGCATGGTGTCTGGCTACGGATTCAAAGAACGAGCCGCTATTTTACTTGATGATGTTTACCTGATGACGCCGGCAGACCCGAAACTTCTTGCCAATATCCGCATCGTGCTGACGCGCACCAGCCACCCCGGCAATATCGGCGCTGCGGCACGGGCGATGAAAACCATGGGGCTGCCGCAACTGGTGCTGGTCGACCCCGCGGTTTTCCCCAATAGCCAGGCCGACGCGATGGCGTCGGGCGCGACCGACCTGTTGGCGCGGGCCAGGGTGTGCACCACCCTGGCCGAGGCGCTGGCCGATACCACCCTGGCGCTCGGCGTGTCGGCGCGCCGGCGCGATATCGTGGCCGAGGTGCTGACGCCGGCAGAGGCGTCCGGCCGCCTGCTGACCGAGGCGCAAACCGGTCCGGTGGCGCTGGTGTTCGGCAACGAAACCAGCGGCCTGTCGAACGAGGAGTTGAGCCTGTGCCAGGGGCTGGTGACCATCGCCGCCAACCCGGAGTACAGTTCGCTCAACCTGGCGGCGGCGGTGCAGGTGCTGAGCTACGAAATCCGCCAGGCCTGGCTTGGGCATGCGTCCTGGCCGCAGCCGGAGATGGATGCGGCGACCGGGGATGAAATCGAGCGGTTTTACGGCCACCTCGAAACGGCGCTGGCCGAACTGGAGTTCCTCAATCCCGGCTCGCCCGGCAAGCTGATGCTTAAGCTGCGGCGGCTGTTCGCACGCACCCGGCTGGCCAAGGAGGAAGTGAACATCCTGCGCGGGATTCTGACCGCGGCGCAGGAGGCGAAGGTGGAGGCGCTCAAGGCCCGCAACCGCGCCGCAGAATAGTTGACTAAATTACTGGGAAATAGCATCCTCACTGCATGAGCCTGTTCAGCCAATTCAAGGAAGACATCGCCGTCGTGTTCGAGCGCGATCCGGCGGCACGCTCGACCTTCGAGGTCGTCACCACCTATCCCGGCTTCCACGCCATGCTGATCCACCGCCTGGCGAACAGGCTCTGGCGTATGGAGTGGAAGTGGCTGGCGCGCTTCACCTCGCATATAGGGCGCTGGCTGACAGGAATCGAGATCCATCCCGGTGCCACCATCGGCCGTCGCGTGTTCATCGACCACGGTATGGGCGTAGTGGTGGGTGAGACGGCGGAAATCGGCGATGACTGTACGCTGTATCACGGGGTGACGCTCGGCGGCACCTCGTGGAACAAGGGCAAGCGCCATCCCACCCTGATGCCGGGCGTGGTGGTGGGAGCAGGGGCCAAGATCCTCGGCCCGATCACCATCGGCGCCAATGCTCGCGTCGGCTCCAATGCGGTGGTGGTGAAGGACGTGCCGGACAATGCCACGGCGGTGGGCATCCCTGCCCGCATTTTAGACAGCGCGGTTGAAAAGCAGCGCAACCAGCAGGCGGAAAAACTGGGATTTTCGGCGTACGCCATTTCCGCCGACATGAACGATCCAGTCGTGAAGGCAATCCACGGTCTGATCGACCATTCTGCGCACATCGACCATCGGCTGGAACTGATCCTGGCGCAGTTGCAGCAGTTGGGGGTGGAGATGCCGGCCGAGCAGGACAGGCCGGACGACTTCGATCCGAATTATCTGAACAAAATAGTTGACTAAAATGCTGGGGTAAGGAATAGTTGACTGAATTGCTCGGGAATTTTATAGTTCGGGCGAAATTTCAGGAGAACCGTCATGAGATTGACCACCAAAGGTCGATTCGCCGTTACCGCGATGCTGGATCTGGCACTGCGCGGCGGCAAAAATCCGGTGACGCTGGCCGGCATCAGCGAGCGACAGGACATCTCCCTGTCGTATCTGGAACAGCTGTTCAGCCGCCTGCGCCGTCACGAGTTGGTGGAAAGCGTGCGCGGCCCCGGCGGCGGCTATTACCTCGCCCGGGCCCTCGAGGATGTCAGCGTGGCCGACATCATCCGCGCGGTGGACGAACCCATCGATGCAACCCAGTGCGGCGGCAAGGAAAACTGCCACGACGAGCACCGCTGCCTGACGCACGACTTGTGGGTGGGCCTCAATGCCCATATCTATGACTATCTGGACAATGTGACGCTGGCCTCGCTGGTGGCCAAGCAGGACGAGTGCAAGGAAAAAGTTCTGCAGGACCGCCGCGCATCGAAGATGACGCTGGCCGCTTGAACGATTCAATTAGGGCAATAACATGAAGACACTGTATTTCGATTACTCCGCCACCACCCCGGTCGACCCCCGCGTTGCTGAAAAGATGATCCCCTATTTGACGGAGCATTTCGGCAATCCTGCCTCGCGCTCGCATCCTTACGGCTGGGAGGCGGAAAAGGCGGTGGAGGACGCACGCGCCCAAGTGGCCGAGCTGGTCGGGGCTGATCCGAAGGAAATCGTCTTCACCTCCGGTGCCACCGAATCGAACAACCTTGCCATCAAGGGCGCGGGCCATTTCTACTCGGCTACCAAAGGCAAGCACATCATCACCGTGCGGACCGAACACAAGGCGGTTCTCGACACCGTGCGTGAAATGGAACGCCAGGGCTTCGAGGCGACCTATCTGAACGTGAAGGAAAACGGCCTGCTCGATCTGGACGAGTTCCGCGCCGCAATCCGTCCGGACACGGTGCTGGCCTCGGTGATGGCGGTCAACAACGAGATCGGCGTGATTCAGGACATTGCGTCTCTCGGCAAGATTTGCCGCGAGAAGGGCGTGATCTTCCACGTCGACGCCGCGCAGGCGACCGGCAAAATGCCGATCGATCTGAAAACCCTGCCGGTCGACCTGATGTCGTTCTCGGCGCACAAGACGTACGGCCCTAAGGGCATTGGCGCGCTGTATGTGCGTCGCAAGCCGCGCATTCGGCTGGAAGCGCAGATGCACGGCGGCGGCCACGAGCGCGGCATGCGTTCGGGCACGCTGGCCACGCATCAGATCGTCGGCATGGGTGAAGCCTTCCGCATCGCTCGCGAAGAGATGGCGACCGAGAACGAGCGCATCCGCATGCTGCGCGACCGCCTTTATGCGGGTCTGAAGGACATCGAGGAAGTGCATCTGAATGGCGATATGGACCAGCGTGTGCCGCACAATCTCAACGTCAGCTTCAACTTCGTCGAAGGCGAATCGCTGATCATGGCGATCAAGGATCTGGCGGTCTCGTCCGGTTCCGCCTGCACGTCGGCCAGCCTCGAGCCGTCCTACGTGCTGCGCGCGCTGGGCCGCAGTGACGAACTGGCTCACAGCTCGATCCGCTTCTCCATCGGCCGCTTCACCACCGAGGAAGAAGTCGACTATGCCATCAAATTGCTGCACGAGAAGATCGGCAAGCTGCGCGAACTTTCCCCGCTGTGGGAAATGTTTAAGGAAGGCATCGACCTGAATTCCGTGCAGTGGGCTGCACATTGATTTTGAAGTGAAGGAGAACACATGTCCTACAGCGATAAAGTACTCGACCATTACGAAAACCCCCGCAACGTCGGCTCCTTCGCCAAGGAAGACGAGGGTGTCGGCACCGGCATGGTCGGCGCGCCGGCCTGCGGCGATGTGATGAAGCTGCAGATCAAGGTTGGTGCCGACGGCCGCATCGAAGATGCCAAGTTCAAGACCTACGGCTGTGGCTCGGCGATTGCCTCGTCTTCGCTGGTGACCGAATGGGTCAAGGGCAAGACGCTCGACCAGGCGATGGAAATCAAGAATACGGCCATCGCCGAAGAACTCGCACTGCCGCCGGTCAAGATCCACTGTTCGATCCTTGCCGAAGATGCGATCAAGGCCGCGGTTGCCGACTACAAACAGAAAAAGGGTCTGGAGTAAGCCATGGCGGTGACCTTGTCCGAGCGCGCAGCGCAACATGTCACGAACTACCTGGCCAAACGCGGCAAGGGCGTCGGCATCCGTCTCGGCGTGCGTACCACTGGCTGCTCCGGTATGGCCTACAAGCTGGAGTTTGCCGATGAGGTGCCGGAAGGCGACGAGGTGTTCACTAGCCATGGTGTCACCGTTTTCGTCGACCCGAAAAGCCTGCCTTATATCGACGGGACCGAGCTCGACTATGCCCGCGAGGGCCTCAACGAAGGCTTCAAGTTCAACAACCCGAACGTGAAGAACGAGTGCGGCTGCGGCGAGTCGTTTAACGTCTGATTTTCGCGAGCCAGGGGGTGCAGTCCACGCCATGCCATCTGTAACAGGGCATGGCCGCCCTCATCCGGACCCTGCCAAGCCATGGATTTGACCCAGACCCATTTCGAACTCTTCGGCCTGCCGCAATCCTATGCGCTTGACCGGAACCGGCTCGATGCCGCTTACCGCGAACT
The DNA here is from genome assembly GCA_050258175.1 of Hyphomicrobiaceae bacterium. Taxonomy (GTDB): domain Bacteria; phylum Pseudomonadota; class Gammaproteobacteria; order Burkholderiales; family Thiobacillaceae; genus Thiobacillus. The sequence goes on along the minus strand of JBLMYH010000204.1, from coordinate 20,662 downwards.
GCAAAACACGGTGCATCCGGACCGGTTTGCTGCCCAGCCGGAAGCCGAGCAGCGGGTGGCGATGCAATGGGCGACGCAGGTGAACGAGGCGTATCAGACGCTCAAGCATCCGGTGAACCGCGGCGTGTATCTCCTGAAACTGCAGGGAATTGACGCGCTCGAAGCGAGCAACACCAAAATGGCGCCGGCATTCCTGATGCAGCAGATGGAATGGCGCGAGGCGATTGAGGAGGCGCGCGCCGGAAGGAGCGCGGATGCGCTGGACGCCTTGTCCGCCGGCCTGCGCGCTGCACACCGCGATATCGAGACACAGCTGGCCGAGTTGATCGATACGGCGCACGATTTTGCGGCCGCGTCCGAAGCCGTGCGCCAGCTGCGATTCATGGACAAACTCATTGCCGAAGTTGGCGACGTCTACGAAGAACTGGAAAGTTAAGATGGCTTTGCTGCAGATTGCCGAACCCGGCATGTCCACCGCCCCGCACCAGCATCGTCTGGCTGTGGGGATCGACTTGGGCACGACCAATTCGCTGGTGGCCACGGTACGCTCCGGCCTGTCCGTGGTCCTGGACGACGAAGCCGGGCATTCGCTGCTGCCTTCGGTGGTGCGCTACCACGCCAACGGCAGTGCGGATGTGGGATATGCCGCCCAGTCCGCGCAGAACAACGACCCTCACAACACCATCGTCTCGGTGAAGCGCTTCATGGGGCGCGGCATTGGCGATATCGACGATATCGCCAGCCTGCCGTATCGCTTCGTCGATGCCCCCGGGATGTTGCAGCTCAAGACCGCCGCCGGCGTGAAAAGCCCGGTCGAAGTGTCGGCCGAGATTCTCAGGGTGCTGCGTCAGCGTGCCGAAACCGCCATGGGCGGTGAACTGGTCGGCGCAGTGATCACCGTGCCCGCCTATTTTGACGATGCCCAGCGCCAGGCCACCAAGGACGCCGCGCAATTGGCCGGCCTCAATGTGTTGCGCCTGTTGAACGAGCCGACTGCGGCCGCGATCGCCTACGGGCTCGACAACGCATCCGAGGGCGTCTACGCCGTGTATGACCTCGGCGGCGGGACCTTCGACATTTCCATCCTCAAGCTGTCCAAGGGCGTGTTCGAAGTGCTCGCAACCAACGGCGACTCGGCGCTCGGCGGCGACGACTTCGACCAGCGCATATTCTGCTGGATGCTCGAGCAGGGCCGCTTCGCGCCGCTGTCGGCGAGCGACATGCGGCTGTTGCTGACCAAGGCGCGCGATGCCAAGGAAGCGCTGACCGAACACACCGAGGTGCGCGTAACCGCTGTGCTCTCGACCGGCGAGATGATGGATGCGACGCTGACCCAGGCCGAGTTCAACGCCATGACCGCCAGCCTGGTCAGCAAGACACTGGCGCCGACGCGCAAGGCGCTGCGCGACGCCGGCCTGGCCGTCGACCAGGTCAAGGGCGTGGTGATGGTAGGCGGCTCGACCCGCATGCCCTGCATCCGCCAGGCCGTCGCCGACTTTTTCAAGCAGACGCCGCTGACCAACCTCGATCCTGATAAGGTCGTCGCGCTCGGTGCCGCGATGCAGGCCGACGTGTTGGCGGGCAACCGTGCCGGCGACGACTGGCTGCTGCTCGATGTCATTCCGCTATCGCTCGGGCTCGAAACCATGGGCGGTCTGACGGAAAAGGTCATCCCGCGCAATACCACGATTCCGACCGCGCGCGCGCAGGACTTCACCACCTTCAAGGACGGGCAGACGGCAATGAGCGTCCACGTGCTGCAGGGCGAACGCGAACTCGCCGCCGACTGCCGCTCGCTGGCGCGCTTTGAACTGCGCGGCATCCCCCCCATGGTGGCGGGTGCGGCACGCATTCGCGTCACCTTCCAGGTCGACGCCGACGGCCTGCTGTCGGTGGCAGCGCGCGAGCAGAGCAGTGGCGTCGAGGCCAGCGTGCAGGTCAAGCCTTCGTATGGCCTGGGTGACGAGGACATCACCCGCATGCTGAAGGACGCGTTCACCCATGCCAAGGACGACATGTATGCCCGTGCGCTGAACGAACAGATCGTCGACGCTCAGGGCCTGATCGCCGCCACCCGGGCCGCCATGGCGGAAGACGGCGCGCTGCTGAACGAAGCCGAAACCGCAACGATCGAGGCCAGCATCGTCGCCCTTGAAAAACTGATGGGGGGGGGCGACCATCAGGCCATCAAGCGCGGCATCGAGGCGCTGAACGCTGCCACCACCGAATTTGCCCAGCGCCGAATGGACCAGAACGTGCGCCGTGCAATGGCCGGACAGAAACTGGAAACCTTTGGCTAAGCAGTCTGGAAGCATCATGTTGAACGACGATTTCATCGAATCCCTGCGGATGAAGCTTGAGGCGCATCCGATCTACGCCGCCGTGCAGACACTGGAAGACTTGCGCGTGTTCATGCAGCACCATGTCTATTCGGTGTGGGACTTCATGTCGCTGATCAAATATCTGCAGCACACCGTCGCCCCCGCGCGCTGGCCGTGGGCGCCGCGCGGCGATGCATCGGTGCAGCGCTTCATCAACGAACTGGTGCTGGAAGAGGAAACCGACGTCGCGCTGCCTGGCGAGGAGGGCTTTACCAGCCACTTCATGCTGTATCTCGCCGCCATGCGCGAGGTCGGTGCCGATGCGGCCACCCCGGCGCGTTTCGTCGATATCGCGGGCGAGCAGGGCATCGATGCCGCGCTGGCTTCCGGGCTCGCGCCAGCGCCGTCCAACGCGTTCACCCGCAGCACCTTCGATTTCATCGACAGCGGCAAGCCACATGCCGTTGCCGCTGCGCTGGCGCTCGGCCGCGAGCACGTGATCCCGTCGATGTTCCGCGCTTTCTTGGCGCGCATGGCGGTGACCGAGGCGCAGGCGCCGAGCTTCCACTACTATCTCAACCGCCACGTCCACCTGGACGAGGATTTCCACGCGCCGCTGTCGCTGCGCCTGCTTGCCGCATTGTGTGGTGGCGACGCCGGCAAGTGGCGCGAAGCCGAAGCCGCCGCCGCCGCCGCAGTGAACGCGCGCTTACAATTCTGGGACGGCGTACTCGCCGCCCTGCCTAGCCAACACTCCAAAGCGGCCTGATATGCCCCAATTGATCGTACTACCCCACGTCGAACTCTGCCCCGAAGGCGCCGTGATCGAGGCCAAACCCGGCGACACCATCTGCGACACCCTGCTCGCCAATGGCGTCGAGATCGAACACGCCTGCGAAAAATCCTGCGCCTGCACCACCTGTCACGTCATCGTGCGCGAAGGCTTCAATTCGCTGGCGCCGTCCACCGAAGAAGAGGACGATCTGCTCGACAAGGCCTGGGGGCTTGAGCCGCAGTCGCGGCTGTCGTGCCAGGCGCGCGTGAACGGGAGCGACCTGGTGATCGAAATTCCCAAATACACCATCAACATGGTCAAGGAAGGTCATTGATATGAAATGGACAGATTCCCTCGACATTGCCATCGAACTCGCCGAGGCCCACCCTGAAATCGATCCGCGCACCATCCGTTTCACGGATCTGCATAACTGGGTGATGGAACTACCCGATTTTGACGATGACCCAAACCATTCCGGCGAGAAAATCCTCGAGGCGATCCAGATGGCATGGATCGACGAGGTGAGCTGACGGTATTATCTGGGCTGGCCCACGGAGGGCAGTTAACGAAAGGGGGCTTCCGCCCCCTTTCGTTATGCTGAAGGTATTGCGAATGCATGAGAATTTATAAGCGACTCCAGCCAGGATGAGGTCGAGATCCGCTCCGCCAGCGTCACCGTCACCGTCCCCGTCAAATCCGGGTTGCCAGCCTCCGATCCCAGGCGGAACTTCACCGCAGGGATGAAGTCGTACCGCGCGCCGAGACCTGCCGACCGCACAATGCCGGACTCTTCTGCCGTGTCACTGGCGCCGGCAACGGCGCCGCAGACTTGAGTCTTCCGGAATTCATCCGGCCTCGGGCGAGCAGAGTGCCAGAGAGGCCGCTCGGGGAACCCCGTTCCTGTCTTCAGCCAATCCGAATGGCACAAAACCCTTCCCTGCCTCATGCTAGACTCCTTCAAAATTCGAGACGAGCATGGCCGAGGAGACAGATCTTTCCCGCACCGAACCTGCAAGCCCGCGGCGCCTGCAACAGGCGCGCAGCGCGGGCGACGTGCCGCGTTCTGCGGAACTCACGGCGTGGGCGGTGTTGCTGGCGGCGCTGGGCATGCTGGGCTGGTTGGCGCCGCGCCTGCTCAACGCGCTGCAGGCCCTGACCGAAGCAGCGTTCAGGCATGCAACGCAGCCGCTATCCCCGGTCTTTCTTCAAGCGGCCTGGTCTGCGCTGTGGGCTGTTCTGCCGGTTCTGGCCGTTATTTTCGCCGCGGCTCTGGTGGCCCCCATCCTGCTTTCGGGCTGGGTGTTTTCACCCCAGATCACCCAGGCTGATCTGACCCGCGCTAACCCCTTCAAGCCCCTTACCCGGCTGTTTACCGTCGACTCGCTGTTCGATGGCTCACTGATGCTGTTGAAACTGGCGCTCGCCGCTGCTGTGGTGGGTTGGGTGCTGGCGAACGGCTGGCCAGGGCTCCAGCGCCTGGGCCGCAACGAAATGAGCGTCGCGCTCGACGCAACGGCTGCCTGGGTGGGGCGGGGGATACTTGCGCTGGCGGCCGCGCTGGCGCTGGCGGCGGCAGTGGATGCCGGCTGGCGCTGGTGGCGCTATCTGCGGCGGCATGCGATGACTTGGCAGGAAGTGCTGGCCGAGGCGCGGCAATCCGAAGTGCATCCTGAGGTACGGGCGCAGATGCGCGGCCGCCAGAAGCGGGCCAGCCAAAGTGTTGACGAGGTGATCGGGTGAGTGCGCAGGGTGTGATGGTGATGGGCCTGCCGGCGAACCGGCTCGCGGTACCGGCGCTGGTGCTGCTCATTCTGGCGATGATGGTGCTGCCGTTGCCTACCGTCATGCTCGATGTGCTGTTCACGCTCAACATCGCGCTCGCGATGATCGTTCTTCTCGTAAGCCTGAACGCGCGGCGTCCGCTGGATTTCTCGGTGTTTCCGACAGTGCTGTTGCTGACCACGCTGCTGCGCCTGTCGCTCAACGTGGCCTCCACCCGCATCATCCTGATGCGCGGCCATACCGGTCCGGAGGCGGCCGGCAAGGTGATCGAGTCTTTTGGCAATTTTCTGGTTGGCGGCAACATCGCGGTCGGCTTCGTGGTGTTTGTCATCCTCGTCATCATCAACTTCGTCGTCATCACGAAGGGGGCCGGACGCATCGCCGAGGTGGCTGCGCGCTTTACGCTGGACTCGATGCCTGGCAAGCAGCTGGCGGTCGATGCCGACCTGAACGCCGGCTTCATCAACGAGACCGAGGCGCGTGCGCGCCGCAGCGACATCGGACGGGAATCCGACTTCTACGGCGCGATGGACGGTGCCTCCAAATTCGTGCGCGGCGATGCGATCGCCGGCATGATCATCCTGGTGGTCAACCTGATCGGCGGCATTGCAGTGGGTCTGCTGCAGCATAACCTGGGGCTCTCCGAAGCGCTCGGACGCTATGCGCTGTTGACCGTGGGCGACGGGCTGGTGACGCAGATCCCCGCGTTGGTCATTTCCACTGCGGCAGGCATCGTCGTGAGCCGTGCGTCGAGCGAGCAGGATCTGTCGCGCGAATTCTCCACCCAGATTTTCGGTCGCCCGCAAACGCTGTATGTGGCGGCTGCAGTGCTGGGAGCGCTGGGTGTGATGCCGGGTACGCCGCATCTGGCCTTTGTGTCCATCGCCGCGGCGCTGGCGGGGCTGGGATTCTGGCTGATGCGCCGCCAGCGTGCGGCAGCGTTTGACGTTGTGCCGCCGGATCTGACGGAGGTGGATAGCGCACCGACCGATGTCAGCTGGGACGACATTCCACCGGTCGATGTACTGGCGCTCGAAGTCGGCTACCGGCTGATTCCGCTGGTGGACCGCAATCAGGGCGGCGCCGCGCTGAGCAAGATCACCGAAGCGCGGCGCCGCTTTGCCACCGATATGGGGCTGGTGGTGCCGCTCATCCGCGTGCGTGACAATCTTGAGCTCAAGCCCAGCACCTATCGCATCACGCTCAAGGGGGTCGATGTGGCACACGGCGAGATGCCCACCGGCCAAGTTCTGGCGGTCGACATGGGCGACGTGCTCGGGCGCATCGACGGCGCAGCGGGGACGGATCCGCTGACCGGACTGGCGGGGATATGGATCGACGCCAGCCGGGTGGAAGAAGCCGAACTGCGCGGCTTTGTCGTGCTGGAGCCCGCCGAGTTGATCGCGCGCCAGGTCGAGGCCGTGTTCCGCCTGCATGCGGCAGAACTGCTGGGGCGCACCGAAGTCCAGCAGTTGCTCGACACCCTGGCGCGGAGCCATCCGGGACTGGTCGAGGACGTGACGCCGCGCCACCTGCCGTTGACCAGCGTGCAGGCAGTGCTGCAGCAACTGATAGCGGAAAATGTCTCGATCCGCGACACCCGCACTCTGTTCGAAACGCTGGCGGCGCGTGCGCCGAAAAGCCAGGCGATCGACGAACTGGTGGAAACCGTGCGCGCGGCGCTGGGGCGCAGCATCGTCGACCGCCTGTTCGAAGGTAGCAATATGCTGCATGTGATGGGCTTGGCTGCCGCAACCGAAACCCGTTTGCTGAACGAAATGGGCGACGAAGGCGAGGCGTTGTTGTCCCCAGCCACGCTGGATGCATTGAACGAAGCCGCCGAACGTGCGCTCGCTGAGCAGGAGGCCGCAGGCTACCCGCCGGTGCTGCTGACCTCGCCCGGCCTGCGCGCCACGCTGTCGCGGCTGTTGCGGCGCCATCTGCCGCTGCTTTCGGTGATTGCCTATGCTGAGGTGCCTGCCGATAAAATGGTCCAGGTGAGCACGGAACTGGTGATCGGGGAGCGCGAATGAGCGTGCGGGTATTCGTCGCGGCGAATGCGCGCGAAGGCCTGGCGCGCGTACGCAGGGAATTGGGCGATGACGCCGTGGTGCTGTCCACCCGGCAGCATGGAGAGGGCGTCGAACTGCTGGCCAGCGCCTACGGCGACCTGACAGTACCCGCCGTCAGCGAGGCGCCCGACACGGCCGGAAGTTCGCGCATTCTGGGCGAGTTGTCGCGGCTGCGCGGACTGCTGCAGAACCAGCTGGCCGGCTTCGCGTGGGGCTCCGCCAGACGGCGCGACCCGGTGCGGGTGGCGGTGATGCAAACACTGTTCGCGGCCGGGTTCGGCAGCGCGCTCGCCCGTACCCTGGCCGCGCGCCTGCCGCGCGGGCTCGAGACCGAGGCCGCGCAGCGCTGGCTGCGCCAGGTGTTGATACGCAATTTGCCGGTGCAGGGGCGCGAAGCCGATCTGTTGCGAAGGGGCGGGCGCTACGCGCTGGTCGGCCCGACCGGTTCGGGCAAGACCACGACGCTTGCCAAACTCGCCGAACGCGGCGTCGATGTGCATGGGGTGGATCAGGTGGCACTGGTGGCAGCGGATGCTTACCGTATCGGTGCAACGGCCCAATTGAAGGTATATGCCGATCTGCTGGGGGTATCGCTGCATGTGTGTGAGGACCAGGCCGCATTGGCGCGACTGTCGCCGGAGCTCGCCACCAAGAAACTGGTACTGATCGACACCGCGGGCTTTGCGCCTTCCGACCCGCGCGCCCGCGTGGGGCGGGCACTCGATGCAATGGGCATACGCCGCCTCGCAGTGATCGCCGCGAGCCAGCAAGGGGCCGCGATCGAGCAGGCGATGCTACGTTTTGGCGAGGGTGCGGCCGCCTGTATTCTGAGCAAGCTGGATGAAGCGCCGCAGCCCGGCGCGGCGCTCGACAGCGTGATTCGCCATCGTCTGCCGCTGGCCTATATCACGGGCGGACAGCGCGTGCCGGAAGACCTTCACGCGCCCAACGCTGCCTATCTCGTCGACCGCGCATTGAGGGGCGGACAGCTGGATACGCCGTACGCACTCGACGCTGAAGACTGGCCGCTTTTTGCCGGTGTCGAGGCAGAGCGCGCGGAGCGCCGCAGGCAAAGGGGTATCGATGCCGGCTGACCAGGCAGCCGGGTTGCGACGGCGTGTACGCCCTTCCGGCGCGTGGCAAACGCTGCGCAGCATCTGCTTCTTTGCAGATTCTCCCGACTTGAGCGTTCGTCTGGCGCATGCATTGCATCAAATCGGCCGTACGCTTCTTATGGTCGACACGCAGGGCCGTCTTTTTGGCGCTTCCTTTCCCCGCAGTTTGTTCGACTGGAAGCGCCAGCTCGAACGCAGACAGCTGCATACCCTGCCGCAGGCATATGGCGAGGGCTGGTTCGCGCCCGGCATAGGCACGGATGAGCCCGCATTGACCGGCCTGGTAAACGGTTACGACCATGTGCTATTCGACGCAGGGTGGGACGGTGCCGAACCTGCCCGGCTGCCGGGCGCGGCACATACAGTGGTCATTGAGATCCGACGGACGGAAGCATCGATGCTGCATGCCTATGCGCTGCTCAAAACCCTGGCGTATCTGGGGGGCGTGTACAGCGTGGGTTTGCTGGGTGATCACCTGGCTTGCGAGCGCGTGCGGGTCGCGGCTTGTCGCTTTCTCGGGCAGCGGTGCGCACGCAGCATCTTCAGCGTGGCACACGAGATTGATGCATTTGCCGCGCTAGCCGTTAGAATGGCGGACGAGGAGACGCGCCTGAGGGCTCGTTAGATAAAGACAGGAAAACCCTGAAACATGGCTGGTAAACCCTCGTCGCAAGACGAACAGATCACCAAATATGCGCCACTGGTCAAGCGCATTGCGTATCACATGATGGCGCGCCTGCCCGCCAGCGTCGAGGTCGACGACCTCATCCAGGTCGGACTGATCGGCCTGATGGACGCGGTCGGGCGCTTCGACGGCACCCAGGGCGCGCAGTTCGAATCCTATGCCACCCAGCGCATCCGTGGCGCCATGCTCGACGAACTGCGCGAGGCTGACTGGCTGCCGCGCCACGTGCGGCAGAAATCGCGTCAGATCGAATCCGCTATCCACCGGCTGGAACAGCGTAATGGCAAGTCGCCGACCGAGCAGGAAATTTCCGCCGAACTGGGCATGCCCATCGATCAGTATCAAGCCATGCTGGGCGACGTGAAGTGTTCCCAACTGCTGTACTACGAAGATTTCTCGGATGAAGACAGCGCCAGCTTCCTCGAGCGCTATCTGGTCGACGGCAGCAATGACCCGCTGGCCGTGCTGGAAGACGAAGGCTTCCGTGACAGCCTGATTGCCGCAATCCACCATCTGCCAGAACGCGAGCGCAGCATGATGGGCATGTACTACGAACAGGACATGAACCTGAAGGAGATTGGCGCCGTGCTTGGTGTATCCGAATCGCGCGTGTGCCAGCTCCATTCGCAGGCGGTCGCGCGCCTGCGTGCCCAGTTGAAGATCTGGAAAGACTGACGCGGGCACGGATCGCGGATAATCCGCGATAATGGCGGCTTGTTCAATCCGCTCGCATGTCTTCCATGAGCCAAGCTGACCTCAAGAAAAAAGCCCTTGCCTACCATCGCCTGCCCAAGCCCGGCAAGCTTTCGGTCGAATCCTCCAAACCCTGTTCCACCCAGGAGGACCTGTCGCTCGCCTACACGCCAGGGGTGGCCCAGCCGGTTCTGGAGATCGCGAGAAATCCCGCGAAGGCCTACGACTACACCAACAAGGGCAACCTTGTCGCGGTGATCACCGACGGCACCGCGATTCTCGGGCTGGGCAACCGCGGCCCGCTTGCGGCCAAGCCGGTGATGGAAGGCAAGGCCGTACTGTTCAAGCAGTTCGCCGGCATCGACGTCTACGACATCGAAGTCAACGCCAAGACCCCGCAGGATTTCATCAAGGTGGTGGAGGCGATCGCTCCCACCTTCGGCGGCATCAACCTCGAAGACATTGCCGCACCGCACTGTTTCGAGATTGAGGCAGCACTGAAGAAGAAGCTCGACATTCCGGTGTTCCACGACGACCAGCACGGCACCGCCACCATCATCTGCGCGGGCCTTATCAACGCGCTGCAGGTGCAGGACAAGGCCCTGGAATCCGCCAAGATCGTCTGTCTGGGCGCCGGTGCGGCGGGCATCGCCTCGCTGAATCTGCTGGTCGCGATGGGCGCGCAAAAGCGCAACATCCTCCTGGTCGACTCCAAGGGCGTGGTGCACAAGGGGCGCACCGATCTCAACAGCTTCAAGAAAGCCTACGCGCGCCAGACCAAGCTGCGCACGCTGGACGAGGCGATGGACGGCGCCGACGTGTTCATCGGCGTCTCGGGCGCCAACCTGGTGAGCCCGGCGATGGTCAAGAGCATGGCCGACAAGCCGGTGGTCTTCGCGCTGGCCAACCCCAATCCGGAAATCCTGCCGGAAAAGGCCAAGGCCGCACGCAGCGACCTCATCATGGCGACCGGCCGCTCGGATTTCCCCAACCAGGTCAACAACGTGCTGGGTTTCCCGTTCATCTTCCGCGGCGCGCTCGATGCACGCGCCAAGCAGATCACCGAGGCCATGCTTATCGCGGCGGTGCACGCGCTGGCCGAACTGGCACGCGAGCCGGTCCCGGCTTCGGTGCTGAAAGCCTACAAGCTGAAGAAGCTCAAGTTCGGCCCCGACTACATCCTGCCGAAGCCGTTCGATCCCCGTCTGGCCGAGCGCGTGCCCCTGGCAGTGGCCAAGGCGGCAAAGAAGGCGCCGGGCAAGCGTCGCTGAGCCGCATACCGGGAAGGAGCCGTGCCGTGAAACCGATCGCGCGCCCCGTTTACCTCGATCTGTTGCGCATCCATTTGCCGCTGGCCGGCTGGGTGTCGATCCTGCATCGGGTGTCGGGCGTGCTGCTGTTTGTGGCGGTGCCGCTCGGCGTGTGGGCCTTGTCGGTGTCGCTGGCGAGCGAGGACGGTTTTCGGCGCGTGGCCGATTGGGCGGCAGATCCGCTGGCAAAGCTGTTTCTTCTGCTCGGGGTCTGGGCGTTCACGCACCATTTCTTCGCCGGCTTGCGTCATCTGGCGCTTGACATCAATTGGGGCCTAAGTCTGGAGCGGGCGCGGCAGAGCAGCCTCGCGGTGATGCTGGCGGCCGGGCTGGTCACGCTGCTCGCTGCCTGGAGGTTGTTCGCATGAAAACGGCCACCGGCGCGCATACCGGTACCGGAACCTGGCTGGTGCAGCGTGCCACGGCCGTGGTGCTGGCGATGGCCGTGCCGGGCTTGGCGATTCGTTTCCTGGCTGCCTTGCCGACCGATTTCGCGGCTTGGCAGGCGCTGTTCTCGCCGCCGGGCATGCGTCTGCTGATGCTGCTCACCGGAACTGCACTCGCGCTGCATGCCTGGGTGGGGATGCGCGACATTTTCATGGACTACGTTCGTTCCACGGCCCTGCGTCTGCCCCTGTATCTGGTGGTGATCGTCACCCTGGCGGGCAGCGTCGCGTGGTTGGCCGCCGTCTTGTGGGGCGCCGCATGAACGCGCGCCGCTTCGATGCCCTCATTATCGGCGGCGGCGGTGCCGGCCTGCGCGCAGCGCTGCAGCTGGCACGTTCGGATTACAAGGTCGCAGTGGTGTCGAAGGTCTTCCCGACGCGCTCGCACACCGTGTCGGCGCAGGGCGGCATCACCGCAGCGCTCGCCAATGTCGACGACGATCGCTGGGAATGGCACATGTACGACACGGTCAAGGGCGGCGACTGGCTCGGCGACCAGGACGCGATTGAGTTCATGTGCCGCGAGGCGGCCTCGGCGGTCTACGAGCTCGAACACATGGGCTTGCCGTTCTCGCGGCTCGACAGCGGCAAGATCTACCAGCGTCCCTTTGGCGGCCAATCCAAGAACTTCGGCGGCGAGCAGGCCACGCGCACCTGCGCCGCGGCCGACCGTACCGGCCATGCGTTGCTGCACACGCTATACCAGCAGAACATCCAGCACCGCACGCAGTTCTTCGACGAATACTTCGCGCTCGATCTGCTGCGCGACGCAGCGGGCTATTGCCTCGGCGTCACGGCCATGAGCATCGAGACCGGCGAACCGCTGCTGATCGAGGCGCGCACCACCTTGCTCGCCACCGGTGGGGCAGGGCGGGTGTTCTGGAACAGCAGCAACGCGATGATCAACACCGGCGACGGGCTCGGCATGGTGCTGCGCGCCGGCCTGCCGCTGCAGGACATGGAGTTCTGGCAGTTCCATCCCACCGGCATCGCCGGCGTCGGCTGCCTCATCACCGAGGGGGTGCGCGGCGAGGGCGGTTACCTTTTGAACAGGCACGGCGAGCGTTTCATGGAGCGCTATGCGCCGCATGCGAAAGACCTCGCCGGGCGCGACGTGGTGGCGCGCGCCATCGCCATCGAGATTGCCGAGGGGCGCGGCTGCGGGCCGCGCGGCGATTACGTCGACATCAAGCTCGACCACCTGGGCGAAACAGCCATTGCCGAGAAACTGCCGGGCATCCGCGATCTGGCGATCCGCTTCGCCGGCGTCGACCCGGTCGAGAAGCCCATCCCGGTCGCCCCCACGGCGCACTACATGATGGGCGGCATCCCCACCAACCTGCACGGCCAGGTCGTCGCCCCGGCACGCTATGGCCCCGAGGAGCCGGTGCCCGGGCTGTATGCCGCCGGCGAATGCGCGTGCGTGTCGGTGCATGGCGCCAACCGCCTGGGCGGCAACTCGCTGCTTGACCTGATCGTGTTCGGCCGTGCCGCGGGCAAGCACATGCTGGACTACCTGCGCGACAATCCCTATCCGCGCGCCTTGCCCGACGATGCGGCAGAGGCCAGTTGGGCGCGGCTGCAGCGCTGGGAGCAGCCCGGCAGCGAACGGGTGGCGGCGATAAGCGATGACCTGCGGCGGCTGATGCAGACGCATGCCGGCGTGTTCCGCACCGACGCAATGTTGCGCGAGGGGCTGGAAAAGCTGACCGAACTGGAAGATCGTCTGGCGCATGCCGGTCTGCAGGATACGAGTCGGGTGTTCAACACGGCGCGCATCGATGCGCTGGAACTGGAAAACCTGATGGCGGTGGCGCGCGCGACGCTGGTGTCGGCGATCCACCGTACCGAGAGTCGCGGTGCGCATACGCGGGAGGATTTTCCCGCGCGCGACGATGAGCACTGGTTGAAGCACACGCTGTATTCGCTGGCGGGGGATCAGGTGGATGCCAAGCCGGTGCGGCTGAAGCCGTTGACGGTGGAGTCGATACGGCCGAAGGAGCGGGTGTATTGATGAAATTCCGCGTCTACCGCTACCACCCCGAATCGGGCGAGCGGCCCTTCATGCAGGATGTCGACCTCGACCTCGACCCCGCCGGCAAGATGCTGCTCGACGCTCTGCTGGCGATCAAGGCGCAGGACGAAACCCTGTCGCTGCGCCGTTCCTGCCGCGAGGGCGTGTGCGGCTCGGATGCTGTGAACGTGAATGGCAAGAACCGGCTGGCGTGCATCACGCCCTTGAGCGAACTGAAGCAGCCCGTCGAGGTGCGGCCGCTGCCGGGGCTGCCGGTGATTCGCGACCTTATCGTCGACATGGAGCCGTTCTACAAGCAGTACCGGTCGATCAAGCCCTGGCTCATTAACGACGAAGCCGAACCCGAGGTGGAACGCCTGCAGAGCCCCGAAGACCGCGCACTGCTCGATGGCGCCTACGAGTGCATCCTGTGCGCGTGCTGCACGACCGCGTGTCCGTCGTTCTGGTGGAATCCCGAGACCTTTGTTGGCCCCGCCGGATTGCTGCAGGCCTATCGCTTCATCGCGGATTCGCGCGACGAGGCGACCGCCGCGCGGCTCGACAACCTCGAAGATCCATACCGGCTGTACCGCTGCCGCGGCATCATGAACTGCGTGGACGCTTGCCCCAAGGGCCTGAATCCGACTGCGGCGATCGGCCGCATCAAGTCGCTGCTGGTGAAGCGCCGTGTCTGACGCGCTGGCCTGGCACTGCCGCCGCGGATTGCTCGAACTCGACCTCTGGCTGGGTGGCTTTCTGGAGGCGCACCGCGCTACACTTCAGCCTTGCGAGGCGGCCGCCCTGGCGCGGCTGCTGGGCCTGTCCGACATGGAGATTATCGATCGGCTGCAAGGCAGGTCGTCCGTGGGCGATGCCGAACTGGAAGCGATTGTTCAACGCCTGCAGGATTTTCGGGCAGCAACACTTTTGGAATCATGATGAAAAAAACCGTCACCCTAACCTTCAGCGACGGCAGTCCATCGATTGAATTGCCGATCGAAGCGGGCACCTACGGCAAGCCGGTGATCGACATCCGTGCGCTCGGTGCACACGGCTATTTCACCCACGACCCCGGCTTCACAGCCACGTCGAGTTGCACCTCAGCCATCACCTACATCGACGGTGACGAGGGCCTGCTGTATTACCGCGGCTACCCGATCGAGGAACTGGCGTACAAATCCGATTACATGGAAGTCAGCTACCTGCTGCTCCATGGCGAGTTGCCGACGGCCGAGCAGAAGGTGGCGTTCGAGAAGTCGATTCGTCATCACACCCTGCTGCACGATCAGATGGAGAACGTGTTCCGTGGTTTCCGCCGCAGCGCACACCCGATGGCGGTGATGATAGGCGTGACCGGCGCGATGTCTGCCTTCTATCACAGCGGCCTCGACAACTTCAACCCGGCGCACCGCGAGGTCGTCGCCCACCGGCTGATCGCGAAGGTGCCCACCGTCGCGGCATGGGCCTACAAGTTCAACGAGGGCCAGCCCTTTGTTTACCCGCAGAACCGCCTGAGCTATGCGGAGAATTTCATGCACATGATGTTCTCCAGCCCCTGCGAGCCCTACGAGCCGAACCCGGTGCTGGCGCGCGCGCTCGACCGCATCTTCGTGCTGCATGCCGACCACGAGCAGAACGCCTCGACCTCGACCGTGCGCCTGGCCGGCTCCAGCGGTGCCAATCCCTACGCCTGCATCGCCAGCGGCATGGCCTCGCTGTGGGGCCCGCTGCACGGTGGTGCCAACGAGGCAGTGCTGAAAATGCTGGAAGAAATCGACGATGTTTCCAAGATCCCGGAATACATCAATCGCGCCAAGGACAAGTCGGATTCCTTCCGCCTGATGGGTTTCGGCCACCGTATCTACAAGAACATGGATCCGCGCGCCGCGATCATCAGGCAGACCTGTTACGAAGTGCTCGACGAACTCGACCTGCGCGACGACCCGCAGTTCAAAATCGCGCTAGAGTTGGAACGCATCGCGCTGGAAGACGAGTATTTCATCGCCAAAAAGCTCTATCCCAACGTCGATTTCTACTCCGGCATCATCTTCCGTGCGATGGGCATTCCCACCAGCATGTTCACTGCGCTGTTCGCCATGGCGCGCACCGCCGGCTGGGTCGCACAGTGGCACGAAATGCTGTCGGACCCGGCGCACAAGATCGGCCGCCCGCGTCAGCTCTACACCGGTTCGGCGCGGCGCGAATTCGTCCCGCTCGCACAGCGCAAGGCATAGCGGGCCGCCCAGGGATCGATTTCCATGAGCGCCCCCGACTGGCATCTGACTTCGCCGTTGTATGCCGGCAATGCGGCGTATCTGGAACAGTTCGGCGACGACGCCCTAGCGCCCTGGCTGAAGCAGCCGCTGCCGGATGCGGCAGCCGGGTCGGATGCCGCACAGGTTGCGGTGCTGCGGCTGATCAATGCCTATCGCTATCTGGGGGTGCGGCAGGCCGACCTGGATCCGCTGCGGCGGTTCGAACCACCGCCGACGCCCGAACTCGACCCTGCGCACTACGGCCTGACCGAGGCCGATTTGGCGCGCGAATTCGAGAGCGGCTCGCTGGTCGGCGTGGGGCGCACCACGCTGGCCGATATCCTGCAGCGACTGCAGAGCGCCTATTGTGGTCATGTCGGCGTCGAGTACATGCACATCACCGATGTGGCGCGCAAACGCTGGCTGCAGGAACGCATCGAGTCGGCGCAGGGGCGCTTCGGGGTGTCCGCTGACCTGAAGAAGCAGTTGCTGAAGCGGCTGACCGACGCCGAGACGCTGGAAAAATTCCTGCATACGCGCCATGTCGGGCAGAAGCGCTTTTCGCTCGAAGGCGGCGAGAGCCTGATTCCCCTGCTCGACCAGGTGATCGCGCGTTGTGTCCGTCACGGCGCCAAGGAAATCGTGATGGGGATGGCGCACCGGGGGCGCATCAACGTGCTGGCCAACATCATGGGGCGGTCGGTCGAAAGCCTATACGAGGAGCCGCAAAATGGCGCCCCGGGTTCGCCGCTGTCGGGCGACGTGAAATATCATCAGGGCTTTTCGTTCGACACCACCACGGCTTACGGTCCGGTCCATCTGGCGCTAGCATTCAATCCGTCGCATCTCGAAATCGTCCACCCGGTTGTGCGCGGCTCGGTGCGGGCGCGCCAAGACCGGCGTGGCGACGTGCTCGGCTACGAGGTGGTGCCGGTGATCCTGCACGGCGACGCCGCGCTGTCGGGGCAGGGCGTGGTGATGGAGAGCCTCAACATGTCGCAGACGCGCGGCTTCAGGAATGGCGGCGCGATCCACATCGTCATCAACAACCAGATCGGCTTCACCACCTCCGACCCGCGCGACGTCCGCTCGACCCTGTACTGCACCGACGTTGCCAAGATGGTCGAGGCGCCGGTCCTGCACGTCAACGGTGACGATCCCGAAGCGGTGGCCTTTGCGGTGCAGACCGCGGTCGACTTCCGCTACACCTTTCACAAAAACTGCTTCATCGACCTGGTGTGCTATCGCCGTCACGGCCACAACGAGCAGGACGAGCCGCTCGCTACCCAGCCGCTGATGTATCGTCGCATCCAGGCTCACCCCAGCACGCGCGTGCTGTACGCGCAGCGCCTGGTGGAGGAAGGGGTGCTGACCCAGGCGCAGGCCGACGACATGGTCGATGTCTGCCGCGAGCGGCTGGAGCACGGCGAATCCACCAGCCCGCCGCTTCTATCCGATTTCAAACGGGCCTTCGGCACCGACTGGAGCCGCTTCAAGCGCGGTCCTGCTGACGAGGTGGCCACCGCCGTGACCGCCAAACGCCTGGCTTTCCTCGGCGAGCGCATCACCACACTGCAACACGAGGTCGAATTGCATTCGCGGGTGGCCAAAGTGCTGGACGATCGCCGCAAGATGTGCGCTGGCGAACTGCCGTTGGACTGGGGCTACGCCGAGACGCTGGCTTACGCCTCGCTGCTGGATTCGGGCTACAACGTTCGGGTATCGGGGCAGGATGCGGCGCGCGGCACCTTCTTCCACCGGCATGCCGTATGGCACGACCAGAAGCGCGAGCGCCGCCAGAGTGGCGTCTATGTGCCGCTTGAACACATCCACGA
Organism: Hyphomicrobiaceae bacterium; assembly: GCA_050258175.1. Taxonomy (GTDB): domain Bacteria; phylum Pseudomonadota; class Gammaproteobacteria; order Burkholderiales; family Thiobacillaceae; genus Thiobacillus. Next base: position 3,359 of record JBLMYH010000204.1, on the reverse strand, counting down.
ACGGCAGGGCGATTTCACCATCATCGATTCGCTTCTGTCGGAAGAGGCCGTGCTGGCATACGAATACGGCTATGCCACCGCCGATCCCGACACCCTGGTGGTGTGGGAGGCGCAGTTCGGCGATTTCGCGAATGGTGCGCAGGTTGTGATCGACCAGTTCATCGCCAGCGGCGAGGCCAAGTGGGGACGCTTGTGCGGCCTCACCCTGATGCTGCCGCATGGGCTGGAAGGGCAGGGCCCCGAACATTCCTCCGCCCGCCTCGAACGCTTTCTGCAACTGTGCGCGCAGGACAACATCCAGGTCTGCGTACCGACCCTGCCGGCGCAGATGTTCCACCTGTTGCGCAGGCAGATCGTGCGTCCGCAGCGCAAACCGCTGGTGATCATGAGCCCCAAGAGCCTGCTGCGTTATCCGGCTTCCACCTCGCGGCTGGAAGATCTGAGTAGCGGATCGTTCCTGCCGGTCATCGACGATCCGCGTGCGCCGCGTGATGCAAGACGCGTCGTGGCGTGCAGCGGGCGCGTGTGGTTCGACCTTGAGGCGGCGCGCGCTGCACGCGGGCTGGACGACGTTGCGCTGGTGCGTATCGAACAGCTTTATCCTTTCCCCGAGGTTGCGTTCCGTGGAGTTTTGAAGGCCTACCCGCAGGCCGGGACATTCGTCTGGGCGCAGGAAGAACCGATGAACCAGGGCGCATGGTTCCAGACCCTGCACCATCTCAACCACTGCGCCCCCGCCGGCCGGCGTTTCTTCTACGCTGGCCGTCCCGCCGCTGCCGCGCCGGCGTCGGGCTATGTGTCCCGCCATCGGGCGGAGCTGGAGGCGTTGCTGAACGACGCGCTGGAGACTTCCTATGAGACTTGAGGTCCGCGTTCCGCAGCTCTCCGATTCGGTTGCCAGCGGCACCCTGCTGCCGTGGCGCAAGCAGGTCGGCGAGACGGTGGCGCGCGATGAACCCCTGGTCGAGTTGGAAACCGACAAGGTGATCCTGGAAATCCCGGCGCCGGCATCCGGCACCCTGGTCGAATTGCGCCAGCCCGAGGGCGCCGTGGTCAAGGCCGACGAAGTGGTGGCCGTGATCGAAACCGGCGCGAACGTCGTGGCGCCCGTCGTCGCCGAAAAGCCGGTACAACCTGCCGTGGCGGCGCCGGTCGCGCCGACGCCGGCGGTGGCGTCGCCCATGCCCAAGGTGCCGTTGCCCGCTGCACCAGCGGCGCCGCCGGTCGCGCCGGGTGAAAGCCGCCGTGAGCCGATGTCGCGCCTGCGCAGCCGCGTGGCGGAACGTCTGGTCGCGGCGCAGCACACCGCCGCGATGCTCACCACCTTCAACGAAGTGAACATGCAGCCGGTCAACGAGTTGCGCCAGCGCCTCAAGGCCGAATTCGAGATCAAGCACGGCGTCAAGCTTGGCTACATGTCGTTCTTCGTGCGCGCGGTGTGCCAGGCGCTGCAGCAGTTTCCCGTCGTCAATGCCGCCATCGACGGCACCGACATCGTGTGGCAGGGCGATGCCGACATCGGGATCGCGATCTCCAGTCCGCGCGGACTGGTGGTGCCGATCCTGCGTCGCGCGCAGACGCTGTCGTCCGCACAAATCGAAGCGGCGATCGCCGACTTCGCCCGCCGCGCGCGCGAGGCGAAACTTACCCTTGAAGAACTGAGCGGTGGCACGTTCTCCATCACCAACGGCGGGGTGTTCGGTTCGCTGCTTTCCACGCCCATTCTCAACCCGCCGCAGTCGGCGATTCTCGGCATGCACACCATCCAGGAGCGTCCCGTCGCGGAAAACGGCCAGGTCGTGATTCGTCCGATGATGTATCTGGCGCTTACCTACGACCACCGCCTGATCGACGGGCGCGACGCAGTGCAGTTTCTGGTGGCGGTTAAATCCGCGCTGGAAGCGCCCGATGCGCTACTGGCGGCGGTCTGAACTATTCACGGATCGAATGACATGAAGCAGCCCATTTTCCAACCGGGTGCCCCGGGCCAGCCGACAGACACGCTGGTTGAGGTACGCGATCTGCATTTTTCGTATGACGACAATGCGGTTCTGAAAGGCGTCAATCTTTCGATACCCAGGGGCAAGGTCGTTGCCATTCTGGGCGTCAGCGGCTGCGGCAAGACGACGCTGCTGCGTCATCTTGGCGGTCAGCTTCAGCCATTGCGCGGCAGCGTGCGCTTCGATGGCCAGGTCGTCCACGAGCTCGACAACGCAGGCCTCTACGCAATGCGGCGTCAGATGGGGATGATGTTCCAGGTCAGCGGCTTGTTCAGCGATCTATCGGTATTCGACAACATTGCCTATCCGATGCGCGAGCACACCGATCTCCCGGAAGACGTTATCCACGATCTGGTGCTGATGAAACTGCATGCCGTCGGTCTGCGCGGAGCCCACGCCCTGCGAACCGCAGAACTGTCCGGGGGCATGGAGCGCCGGGTGGCGCTCGCCCGGGCGATCGCGCTCGATCCCAGACTGATCATGTACGACGAGCCTTTCGCCGGACTCGACCCGATATCGCTCAATACCATCGCAAACCTGATCCGGCGACTCAACGATGCGCTCGGCCTGACCTCGATTGTGGTGACCTACGATGTGTCGGAGTCGCTGAAAGTCTCCGATTACGTCTATTTCATCCACGACGGCGTGGTCGTTGCCGAAGGCGAGGCTGCCGCGATGGCTGACTCCGCCGATCCCTTCGTCCACCAATTCGTCCACGCGGAGCCTGATGGGCCGGTGGCCTTCCAGTACCCCAGCAGGTCGTATGCCGAAGAACTGGAGCTCGCCGCAGGCGCACCCGAGGGAAAAGCCTCCGTCTAGCGCTCCGCGCAGCGGCGCGAGGTCCAGAAAAGCGAAAAAATCGTCCTTATCGGCTGCTGCACGCCCTAGGCGAGCGTGGCAGAACATCGCGCCACGGCCGTCGTGGCGCCGAAATTCACCTGGCATCTGCAGTTGTCATGGCCCGGCGCGATCCTGGCTTGCGCGTGCGCGCGACTTACTCCGGGAGAAGCGTCACCGCGGTGTCGGCAGTGGTGCCGTCGATATCGAACTGCAGCACACAGTATTCAGTCTGTTCGTCGATGGGCGTGGGATCGTCCGCGCAGCTGCAGCCGGCAATCACCCCCGTGTAGAAAATCCCCGCTTTGACCCGGATCAGGCCGGCTTCCTCGCCCACGCTGATGATCATCGCCTGGAAAGGCCGGTCGGTCACATAGCTGCTGGACGACAGGCCCTGCTGCAGCGGGAGGCCTCCGGCATCCAGCTGTTCTATTTCCTGCTTGAGGACATCCCTGAATGCGGGGGTCTTCCATGCCTGCAAGGATTTGGGCAGTCGGCTCATGGGCGCTTATCTCGATGGGG
>JBLMYH010000203.1:0-3158 GCA_050258175.1 Hyphomicrobiaceae bacterium | reverse complement strand
GGACGTGGTCACCGTGACCGGTACCGAGAATCTGATGATGGCCGCCGCGCTGGCCGAAGGCACCACCGTGCTGGAGAACGCCGCGCGCGAACCCGAGGTGGTCGACCTGGCGCGCTGCCTTACCGCGATGGGCGCCAAGATCGAGGGCGCCGGCAGTGACGTCATCACGATTTGCGGCGCCGACACGCTGCACGGTGCCGACTATGCGGTGATGGCCGACCGCATCGAGACCGGCACCTTCCTGGTTGCCGCCGCGATGACCGGCGGCCGCGTGCGTACCACCCATGCGCAGCCCGACACGCTGGATGCGGTGATGAGCAAGCTGCGCGAGGCAGGGGCCAAAGTCAGCGCCGGCGACGACTGGATCGAGGTCGAGTCCGACGGCAGGCTGCAGGCGGTGGACGTGCGCACTGCGCCGCATCCGGCGTTTCCCACGGACATGCAGGCGCAGTTCATGGCGATGAACACCATTGCCGAAGGCGCGGCCAGCGTCACCGAAACCATATTCGAAAACCGCTTCATGCACGTGCAGGAACTGCGCCGGCTGGGCGCCAACATCGAGGTCTCCGGCCACACCGCGCTGGTGCGCGGCGTGCCGCGGCTGGATGGCGCCATCGTCATGGCGACCGACCTGCGCGCCTCGGCCTGCCTAGTGCTGGCAGGGCTGGTGGCGGCGGGCGAGACCACGATCGAGCGCATCTACCACCTCGACCGTGGCTACGAACGCATCGAGGAAAAGCTTACCCAACTGGGCGCACGCATCAAGCGGGTGCACTGAAACAGACATTGAACATGAGCAACCCAGGCATCACGCTCGCCCTGTCCAAGGGCCGCATCTTCGAGGAAACGCTGCCGCTGCTGGCCGCGGCGGGCATCACGCCGACGGAGAATCCGGAGTCCTCGCGCAAGCTCATCATCGGCACCAATCGGGCCGACGTGCGCCTCATCATCGTGCGCGCCAGCGACGTGCCGACCTATGTGCAGTACGGCGCCGCCGACCTCGGCATCGCCGGCAAGGACGTGCTGAACGAACACGGCGGCAATGGTCTCTATCAGCCGCTCGACCTGCGGATCGCGCGCTGCCGCATGATGGTCGCCGTGCGCGAGGGCTACGACTATGCCGGCACGGTGAAGCAGGGCGCGCGCATCCGTGTCGCCACCAAATACGTCAACGCGGCGCGCGACCACTTCGCGTCCAAGGGCGTGCACATCGACCTGATCAAGCTGTACGGCTCGATGGAGCTGGCGCCGCTGGTCGGCCTGTCGGATGTCATCGTCGACCTCGTTTCAACCGGCGGCACGCTCAAGGCCAACGGCCTGGTCGCGGTCGAGCACATCAGCGACATCAGTTCGCGGCTGGTCGTGAATCAGGCCGCACTGAAACTCAAGCGCAGCCTGATCCAGCCGGTGATCGACGCCTTCGCCTCGGCGGTCGCTGCCGGCGGCGTGCGCTAAGGCGTCCCGCAGCGCCGTGATGAGCGAAGGCCGGCGCGCGGCAGGCAAGTAAGCATGTGCGGGATCGCAGGCGTCGTCTCAGCCGCTCCGGTCGATGCGGCACTGCTCGACGGCATGGCACGGCGCCTCGCCCATCGCGGCCCCGACGGGCAGGGCCGGCATGTCGCGGGCAATGTCGGGCTGCTGCATACGCGGCTCGCCATCATCGATCTCGAGGGCGGCGCGCAGCCGCTCTACAACGAAGACCGCAGCCTCGCGCTGGTCGCCAACGGCGAGATCTACAACTACCGCGAACTGCGCGCCGAACTCGAAGCCCTCGGCCACCGCTTCGCCACGCATTCCGACTGTGAAACCCTCCTGCACGGCTACGAGGCCTGGGGGATCGCCTTTCTCGATCGCCTGCAGGGCATGTTCGCCTTCGCGCTCCACGACACGCAGCGCGGCGAACTGATCCTGGCACGCGACCGCCTCGGCATCAAGCCGCTTTACTACTGCCACGACGGCCGGGGGTTGGCCTTCGCATCCGAAATCAAGGCCTTGCTGCCCTGGCTGGGCACCCCCGAGGTCAACCCGAACGGCCTCGCCTGGTTCCTGCAAGCCAACTTCACCTGCGCACCGCAGACGCTGCTGCAGGGCGTGGATAAACTGCCCCCCGGCCATCTGGCGCGGATCGATACCGGCACGCTTCAGGCCAGGGTACACGCCTACTGGTCGCCCTTGCAGGTCACCCCGCTCGGCCTCAGCCTGAAAGACGCGTTGGAGCGTTTCGATGTGCTGATGAAAGACGTGATGGATATCCATATGCGCGCCGACGTGCCGCTCGGGCTGTTCCTCTCGGGGGGCGTCGATTCCTCGCTTCTTGCGGCCTTGCTCGCGCAGCGGGTCGACGCGCCGCTACGCACCTTCTCGGTGGGCTTTCCCGGCACCTCGGTGCACAACGAGCTCGACGCGGCACGCCGCGTCGCTGAGCAGTTCCACACCCGCCACAGCGTGTTCGAGGTCTGCGCCGACGACATGCTGAACTGCCTGCCGCGCAGCGTGTGGGCGGCCGACGACCTCGCCGCGGACTACGCCAACCTGCCGGTGTCGATGCTGGCCGAACGCGCCGGCCAGGAGTTGAAGGTGGTGTTCTCGGGCGAGGGCGGCGACGAGGCGTTCGCCGGCTACGGACGCTACCGCGCGCCCTGGATCCGTCAGGCATTCGCCGCATTGCGCGCGCCGGGCAGTGGCGGCTTCCGCACCCGCGGCATCTTCGATCACACCCGCGAAGGCCTGTTTAAACCCCTACTCGCCGAGGCCATGAACCACTGGCGGCAACCATTCCAGGACGCTTGGCAGCGCACGCCGAAGCACTGGACGCGCCTGCAGCGCATGCAAACCGTCGACCTCTCGACCTGGCTGCCGGACGACCTGCTCATCAAGGCGGATCGCATGCTGATGGCGTGGGGCATCGAAGGCCGCGTGCCTTTCCTCGACCACCGGGTGGTCGAGTTCGGCCTGGCGCTGCCGGATGCCTACAAGATCGAAGGGCGCACCGGCAAGCGTTTCCTGCGGCTGTGGGGCGAGCGCTACCTGCCGCGCGAGCATCTGTGGGCGCGCAAGAAGGGCTTCACCGTCCCGGTCGACGACTGGCTGCGCGGCGAACGCCTGAACACGCTCCTCAAGGTGCTGCCGGACTCGGCAGGCATCCGCGCCTGGTTCGA
>JBLMYH010000202.1:0-4413 GCA_050258175.1 Hyphomicrobiaceae bacterium | reverse complement strand
GCACTCCAGCAGCGAGTTCGACGCCAGCCGGTTGGCCCCGTGCAGCCCGGTGAAGGTCACCTCGCCGACGGCATGCAGATTGCACAGGTCGGTACGCGCATCCATGTCGGTGACGACCCCGCCGCAGGTATAGTGCGCGGCCGGCACCACCGGGATCGGCTGGCGCGTGATGTCGATGCCGAGTTCCAGGCAGCGGCCGTAAATGGTCGGAAAATGTTCGCGCACGAAGTCGGCCGGTTTGTGGCTGATGTCGAGATAGACGCAGTCGATGCCGCGTTTCTTCATCTCGAAGTCGATCGCACGGGCCACCACGTCGCGTGGTGCGAGTTCGGCGCGCTCGTCGTGGAACTGCATGAAGCGGCTGCCGTCGGGCAGCAGCAAACGGCCGCCCTCGCCGCGTACTGCCTCGGTGATGAGGAAGGATTTGGCATGGGGGTGGTACAGGCAGGTCGGGTGGAACTGCACGAATTCCAGATTGGCTACCCGGCAACCGGCGCGCCAGGCCATCGCAATGCCGTCGCCGGTCGAGGTGTCGGGGTTCGTGGTGTAGAGGTAGACCTTGCCGGCGCCGCCGGTGGCGAGCACGGTGTGGCCGGCGGCGAAGGTTTCGACCTCGCCGGTGCCCTTGTTTAGCGCATAGGCGCCGTGGATCTGGCGTTCCTGGCCTCCGGCCCGCTTGCCGGTGATGAGGTCGATGGCGACGTGCTGCTCGAAGGTGTCGATATTGGGGTGAGCCCGCACGCGGTCGAGCAGGCTGGTCTGCACTGCGTGGCCGGTTGCGTCGGCGGCGTGCACCACGCGGCGCTTGGAATGGCCACCCTCGCGTGCGAGGTGCAGACCGCCGGGCGCCTGCGGGTCGGGGGTGAAGGCGACACCGTTGACGGTCAGCCAGGCGATCATCTCGCGCGCCTGGCCGGCCACCAGCCGCGTGACGGCCTCGTCGCACAGCCCGGCGCCGGCGACCAGGGTGTCGTGCACATGTGCCTCGACCGAGTCGCCGCTGTCGACCGCCGCCGCGATGCCGCCCTGCGCCCAGTCGCTGGCGCCGTCGGTCATCTGGCGCTTGGTGACAATGGCGACGCGGCGCTGGTCGGCAAGCTTGAGCGCAGTGGTCAGCGCGGCGAGGCCGCTGCCGAGGATGAGGACATCGTGTCTATGCATGGTGGTTGGGCGATGATAGCAGGCTTGTGTCCTACCCGAATAACCCTGTTCTGGGTGAACTTTCATTAGCCGATACACTCTCACGTTTCCGGAAGTTGCGGTCACGTATACTTTCAAGATAAACAAAAAGCAGCAGGGAGATATGTCGGACCGCGAACTGGATCAGGTGCTGGTCGAACGCGCCCAGCAGGGCGACAAGCACGCTTTCGAGCTGTTGGTGAGCAAGTATCACCGCAAGCTCGGGCGGCTGTTGTCGCGCATGGTGCGCGATGCAGCAGAGGTGGAAGACATTACGCAGGAAGCGTTTATCAAGGCCTATCGCGCGCTGCCGGGCTTCCGCGGCGAGAGCGCCTTCTACACCTGGCTGTATCGCATTGCCGTGAACACCGCCAAGAACTACCTGGTGGCGCACAAGCGCCAGCCGGTGTCGAGCGATGTGCTGGCTGAAGACGCGGAGAATTACGAGGATGGCGATCTGTTGCGCGACATTGCGACGCCGGACGCGGAACTCCAGACCAAACAGATCGCCAAAGCCGTTAATGAGGCAGTCGATGCGCTGCCCGAGGAATTGAGGACAGCCATTACGCTGCGGGAAATCGAAGGCATGAGTTACGAGGAAATCGCCCAGATGATGGATTGCCCGATCGGAACCGTGCGCTCGCGGATCTTCCGCGCGCGTGAGGCCATCGCCGAAAAGATACGCCCGATGCTGGGCACCAGTCAGGACAAAAGGTGGTAACCATGTCAGCTCTTCTTAAAACCGATCCCCTTCCCCAGCCTGAGCAGGCCGATGATGACTGGCGATTGAGGCTGTCTGCCGCGCTTGACGGCGAGACGGCGCGCGCCGAGACCGAGGCCTGCATCACGGGCCTGAAACGCGACGGGGATTTGCGACGGAACTGGTCCGAATATCATCTGATCGGCGATCTGATGCGGGGCGAGACACCGGTTCAGGAGGACTTCATGGCACGTTTTTCGGCGCAGCTGGCGGCCGAGCCGACCGTGCTCGCGCCGCGCCGGAGCGTGTGGCCACAACGGGTTGCCGTGGCATCGTTTGCTTCGCTCGCGGTCTGGGGCGCGATCTCGATCACCCGGCTGATGTCGGATGAGCCTGCCACGCTGCCCATGGCGGTGGCGCCGGGCGGCTTTCAGCAGGCTTCGCTATCGACAGGGCCGGCGAGCGAAGACCCCCGGTATGCCCCCTATCTGGTTGCGCATCAGGAATTTGCCCCCATGGCAGTGGTTTCCCCCTATCAGCCTGCAGTAGCCGTAGCGGTGGAGCCGCGCTGATGCGGGCGCTGGCTGTCTGGCGGCAGCGCTGGCTGATTGCGGGATTTGCCGGGCTGGTGCTGTTGTCCGGCGGGGTGCGTGCCGATACCGATGCCGCGGCCGACTGGCTCAACCGTGCCGCCGATGCAGCCAAACAGCAGAATTACAGCGGCATCTATGTCTATCATCACGGCGAACACGTCGAGGTGCTACGCATGCAGCACCGGGCCGATGCAGCGGGCGAACAGGAAAAGGTCGACATCCTGGATGGCACGTCGCGGCAATTTCTGCGCATCAATAACGACGTCTACTGCCACCTGCCGGATGGCAAGCATGTGCAGCTGGAGCGCAACGCGCTGCGCCGTTTCTTTCCGTCGCTGCTGCCGGCCCAGCCGACCAGTCTGCTCAGGTTCTATGAGGCGAAACTGGGTGGCACCGAGCGTGTGGCCGGGCGTTCCTGCCAGGTCGTGACGCTGGCACCACGCGACGGGTATCGCTACGCCTACGATCTGTGGCTGGACACGCTCACCGGCTTGCCGCTCAAAGCGCGCATTGTCAATGACAATGGCAGCGTGATCTCGCTGCTCGTTTTCACCGACATCCAGATTGGCAAGGCGCCCGACATCCGCAATGACATGGCGGGAAAGATCATCCAGAAAACCCGTGCCGGAAAACCTGCCGTGAGTGCCTGGAACGTGACGCCGCCGCCAGGGTACGAACAGGTGCAGGAGGCGGTGCGCTCGCTGCCTGGGAAACGGACACCCGTCACCCATCTGGTGTTTTCCGACGGCCTGAGCGTGTTGTCGATGTTCGTCGAACCTGCTGATCCGCACGTGCAAAGCTTGCATGGCCTATCGGCCGAAGGCGCAATCGGCATCTATGCCCGCGAGGTTGACGGTTATATGGTGACGACACTGGGCGAGGTGCCGAACATAGCGCTCATCGAAACCGGCAACTCGGCCACAAGGAAGTAAGGGCCAGCCATGCTGGAACAAACAGCCGAAGTCATACGCACCGCCTCCGACGGCGTCTGGGTCCAGGCTGTGGAGCCGTCGGGTTGCGGCACCTGTGGCGGAGAAGGCTGTTCGTCGCGTCGCATTGCCGAACTGTTCCAGCGCCAGCCCCGGCAGTTTCTGGTCGAGTGTGACCTGGCCCTGGCGCCAGGCGATCGCGTCGTGGTCGGGATCGCCGATGGCAGCGTGCTGAAAAGCGCATTGCGCGCCTATGGCCTGCCGCTGGGGCTGATGCTGGCAGGTGCGTTACTGGCGCAGGCCATGCAGCCCGGCGACGGTTCTGCACTTGTCGGCATGCTGGTCGGCGGCGTGGCGGGCTGGCTGGCCGTGCGGGGCGGCCGGGCGGCACGCCCGGTGGTGCTCAGACGCGAAGGAGAGATCCTGCTTCAAATGATGAAAGGACGATCATGATGAGAAACGCTCTGGCGGTGATTGCGCTGGTGTTTGCCGTGTCGGTGCCGGCATTGGCAAAGGATGTGATGGATGTGGCCGATCTGGTTGAGAAGGAGGGGCCGGCCGTGGTCAACATCAGCACGACCAAGCTGGTAAAGCGTGGCCAGGACGGCCTGCCTTTCGACGACGAAGGCATGCAGGAGTTTTTCCGCCGCTTCTTCCCGGGCATGCCGGGACCGCAGGGCGGCCCCGGTCCCATGCGGGAAATTCCCGCACGCGGCGAAGGCTCCGGTTTTATTGTCAGCAACGATGGCTACATTCTGACCAACGCGCATGTAGTCAGCGGTGCGGATGAAGTGGTGGTCAAGCTTATCGACAAGCGTACTTTCACCGCCAAGGTGGTGGGAGCGGATGCGCGCACGGATGTTGCCGTCATCAAGATCACCGCCAAGAACCTGCCGGTCGTCAAGCTGGGAGACCCCACCAAACTGCGTGTCGGCGAGGAGGTGGCGGCCATTGGCTCACCCTTCGGCTTCGAGAACTCGGTTACCGCGGGCATCGTGTCCGCCAAGGGGCG
>JBLMYH010000201.1:0-2975 GCA_050258175.1 Hyphomicrobiaceae bacterium | reverse complement strand
TCGAGGCCATGAACGCACACGCCTGGGCCGAGCGCGCGCCCGAGCGGCAATAGATCACCACAGGCTTGTCCTGCGGGATATCGGCCGCGCGCAGCGGCAGCAGATGCAACGGGATATGGATAGCCCCATCGATCACGCCCTGCGCCACTTCGGCCTCGGTGCGCACATCGATCAGATGTGCGCCTTGGGCGGCGATTTCAGCCACATGGGCGGGATCAACTTCCTTGAATCCTGACAGTCCGAACATAGGTGTCACACTCCTGCAATGGAGAAATTAGAATGTTCTAATATATCCAAAAACGGGGGGCGCGCCAAGCGCCTCCCCCATATTACCTTAACGGATCAGCAGCGCTGGGCGCCATGGTACAGATTCACGACGTGGCGCGCCTCTGCGAAGAACAGCCAGCGTTCGACAGCGGCGCCTGCGATCCCGGCGAAGGCGGCGACGACGGCTGCCGCCTGGCCTCCCTGGTCGTTAAAAACCCACACCAGCATCAGGCCGGGCAGCACAAACCCCAATCCGAACACAACGACCTTAAGCAGGCCGGCCTTCTGGCGCGCGATCTGGAAACCAAACTCCTGAGTGAGAAAGGTGCCATGGGTATGACCGGTGTCGAGCAGCTTGACCTTGGCACGAGTCAGACCGGTTGCAGTGTTGATGGTGGGCGTGAGGCCCGGGCTGCGAATCCAGAAATAGTAGATTGCCTTCAGAACCGCCGCGATTGAAACGATCAGCGCTGCCATGGCGATGAACGGCATGGTATCAAGACCGGCAGCGACGGCGCCCAGCAGCAGCAGCAGGCTGCCGCTGGCGTAGCCCAACGCCAGGTAGTTGGCCGGCACCAGCGGCGTGTTCCACTGGCGAATGGTCTTCAGACAGGCGTAGATCATGCCGGTGGAGAACACCGTGATCCAGGCCAGCACGGCCGACAGAAAACCAAAGGTTTCGCGCAGCCACTCCGGTGCCCCAAACCAGATGCTTGCCAGGTAAATCAGCGCCAAGGGCATGAACACCACGGCAAACACGCCTTCCCGCGACAGCCACGAGGTGCGGAAACGGCTGAAGGCGCGCCAGGCGTTCTTCGGGTTGGCGAGGTGGAAGGTGGACGACAGCAGGCCGAACACGATCAGGCCCAGCGCGACAATTCCGCCGACGACGAGCTGGGCAGGCGTGAACCCGCCGCCAAGTTTGAACGTATCAGCGATGAACAGCAGCGAAAACAGGCCAAAGCCGGCGCCCGATGCCACGGTGAAGAAGATGACTGAAAATGCTGGATGCATGATGATTTCCTAATTAATCAGTATCCAGCATTTCGGCGGAGACTAACCTTCAGGTTAGGTCGGAACCAAAAAGCGGGATGCATGGATACTCCTGGCTCTATTTATTGGGCGGCGCGGTTCAGCGGCGCACCAGCTTGTTGGCGAACTGCTTGATGCTTTCCTTCAGGCCGCCCTTGGGCTGGGTATCAACCGGAATCACCGGCTTGCGGCGCGGCGGCAGATAGGTGTTGGTCGGGTTGTAGTTGAGTTCGGGCATCAACGGAAAGCCGCCGCGCTCGCGCACCGTACGCGACACGGCCGAATCGGGATCGTCGAAGTCGCCGAACATGCGGGCGTGCGCCGGGCAGGTCAGTACGCATGAGGGCTGGCGCTCCTCGACTGGCAATTCCTGGTCGTAGATGCGGTCGACGCACAGGGTGCACTTCTTCATCGTGCCGCTGGAGCGGTCGAGTTCGCGCGCGCCGTAGGGACAGGCCCATGAGCAGTAGTTGCAGCCCATGCACTTGTCCTGGTCGATCAGCACGATGCCGTCTTCGGCGCGCTTGTACGAGGCGCCGGTCGGGCACACGGTGACACAGTCGGCGTCCTCGCAGTGCATACACGACATCGGGAAGTTGACGGTCTTGTTGTTCGGATACTCGTCCATCTCGTAATGGCGGATCCGGTTGAACCACACGCCCGACGGCTCGGCGCCGTAGGGCTGGTAGTCGGACAACGGGCCGATGGTGCCGGAGGCGTTCCATTCCTTGCAGGCGATGGCGCAGGCATGACAGCCCACGCACACGTCGAGGTCGATGACCAATCCAAGTCTCATTTTGTGCTCGCTTTATTTATACAGGTGCTGCTCAGTTCTTCTCGTGGCTGCGGGCGTCGTAACGCAACACGTCGGGGCGTTCGTAGCGCTCGTCGCCCGGCAGCGGCTTCAATTCATCAAACTGCGGCCAGGAACCGGTTTCGCCCGGCGCGGCCTTCCAGATCTTCACGCGCAGATCGAACCACGCGGCCTGGCCGGTCACCGGATCGGAGTTGGTGACGCGGCGCTCGCCCGCCTTCTCCGGCAGCAGTTCGGAAATCAGGTGGTTGAGCAGGAAGCCCTTGGTCGCTTCCGACGCGTTTTCCTTCAGACCCCAGGCGCCCTTCTGCTTGCCGATGGCGTTCCAGGTCCAGATGGTGTCTTCCTGGGTGCCTTCCATGGTCTTGACCTGGCAACGGATCTTGCCGTTGTGCGACTCGACCCAGATCCAGTCGAAATCCTTGATGCCCATTTCCGCCGCCTTGCGCGCGTTCATGTACATGTAGTTCTGCGCCATGATCTGACGCAGCCACACGTTCTGCGAATCCCACGAGTGGTACATGAACATCGGGCGCTGGGTCAGCGCGAAGAAGGGGTACTCCTCCTTGTCGACGCGCTGCTGCTCGAGCGGCTCGTACCACATCGGCAATGGGTCGAAGTACTTCACCAGGCGCTCGCGGTCGACCTGGTTGTTCGGTTGCGGGCCATCGTACAGACCCTGCCCCGCCAGGCGGAACTTCTGCAGCGGCTCGGAATAGAACTGCATGATGATCGGCTCGACCTTGCCGACGAAGCCGACGTCCGCCGCCACTTCGAGGTAATCCTTGTTGGCGTAGCGCATGTACTTCTGATTGTCGGGCCAGTGGTGGGCGAAGAAGCTCTGGTTCTCGATGTACTTGTC
>JBLMYH010000200.1:0-3958 GCA_050258175.1 Hyphomicrobiaceae bacterium | reverse complement strand
GCCTTCCCGGCAGGCGTGTTAAGTGGAAACGTGGCCGAGGAGCTCAAACTATTCATTTACGAGCGGAATGCGAATCAGCTGGCACCGATGTTCGGGGCTGAGGCGGTTGCGGCCGTCTTCTCCAACATGCCGCCCCTGCACGAAATAGTGAAGCGCTTGCGCGCGGTGCGTGAATTCGCGCAGCTCGCGGAGTCGTCCAGCCTGGCTGCCGCTAACAAGCGCGTCGGCAATATCCTGAAGAAAGCCGAGAGTGAAGTGGGCGGCGTGGCCGATTCTGCGCGCTGCGTCGAGGATGCGGAAAAAGCCCTGTTTGCGGCGCTCGGCGAGATCGCGCCACGTGCCGATGCCGCCTTTGAAAGCGGCGATTACACTGCATCGCTGCAGGCGCTCGCTGCCCTCAAAGCCCCGGTCGACGCCTTCTTCGATCACGTGATGGTCAACGCCGACGATCCCGCCCTGAAAGCCAACCGTCTGGCCCTGCTGGGCCAACTGCACCGGACCATGAACCGGGTTGCGGACTTGTCGCGTCTGGCGGCGTAATATTCATCCATGAAGCTCATCATTCTCGACCGCGACGGCGTCATCAATTTCGACTCCGACCAGTTCATCAAGTCTCCCGACGAATGGAAGCCTATTCCCGGCAGTCTGGAAGCGATCGCGCGGCTGACGCGTGAGGGCTGGCGTGTGGTGGTGGCGACCAACCAGTCGGGACTGGCGCGCGGCTTGTTCGAGATGGCGACGCTCAACGCCATCCACGCCAAGATGCACAAGGCGGTGGCGCAGGCGGGTGGACGCATCGAGGCGGTGTTTTATTGCCCGCACGCAGCCGACATGAACTGCGACTGCCGCAAGCCCAAGCCGGGGCTGTTCGACGAAATTGCGGCGCGCTATGGGCGCGACCTTCGCGACGTTCCGGCGATCGGCGATTCACTGCGCGACCTGCTGGCAGCAGCCAGCGTGGGCGCACGCCCGCTGCTGGTACGCACCGGCAAGGGCGAACGGACCCTGGCTGCCGGCGGGCTGCCGGAGAACACGCCGGTGTTTGCCGATCTGAGCGAGGCCGTCGAATACCTGCTCAAGGCCACGGCATGAATTTGATCCGCTCGCTGATCTTCGCGGTCTTGCAGACCGCGCTGACGATCTTCTTCAGCCTGGTGGCGTTCCTCTGCTTTCCGTTTTCCGCGCACACGCGCTACCGGCTGATCACCGGCTACAACCATACCGTGATCTGGCTGGCGCGCTGGGTGCTCGGCATCCGTTATGTGGTGGAGGGCGCAGAAAACCTGCCTGCGCAACCGGCCGTCATCCTCGCCAAGCACCAGTCGGCGTGGGAAACCGTGGCGTTTCTGTGCCTGTTTCCGCCGGTCTCGCCGGTGATCAAGCAGGAACTGCTGCGGCTGCCGTTCTTCGGCTGGGCATTTCGCATGCTCTCTCCCATTGCCATCGACCGCGGTGCCGGGCGTGAGGCGCTGAAGCAGATCGTCAGCCAGGGCAAGGATAAGCTGGCGCAAGGGTTCTGGGTCCTGGTGTTCCCCGAAGGCACGCGGGTCGCCCCCGGCGAAAAGGGCAAGTACGGCATCGGCGGCGGCTGGCTGGCCGCGGAAACCGGCGCGCCCATCGTGCCGGTGGCACACAATGCCGGCGAAGTGTGGCCGAAGAATGCCTTCATCAAGCGCCCCGGCACGGTGACCGTGCGCATCGGTCCGGCACTGCAAACCGGGGGCAAGACCGCGGCCGAACTGACGCGCGCGGTCGAGGCCTGGATCGAAACCGAAATGGCGAGGCTGCCCCCTGCTGCCGCGCGCCAATAGCGGCGTTCTGCAGATCGGCGACGCCGCCGTCCCCTATCAGGTGCGACGCTCGCGCCGTCGCCGCACGCTGGGGCTGACCGTCACCGCGAGCGAGGTGCGCATCCATGCGCCGAGCTGGACCCCACGTGCCGAGATCGAGGGTTATGTGATGCAGCAGCGGGACTGGCTGCGCCGCGCCTGGACCCGCATGCGTGGGCGCGCGCCGGCAGACGATGCCGGTCCTGCGCGCGAAGTCCGCTATCTCGGGCGCGTGCTTGCGCTCGACCTGAGGGATTCCCTGTTCGTCGACATTCGGCGCCACGGCACTGTCCTGCGTGTGCATGCCCCGCTCGATGCCGATGTCGGCGCGCTCGTGCGCGGCTGGCTAAGCACGCAGGCCACCCGGCTGCTGGCCTGGCGGCTCGCGCGCGTCGCGCGCAGGCTGGGGCGCGCGCCTACCCGCTTCGCCCTGTCCGACGCGCAGACACAATGGGGCAGCTGCACCCGGCGCGGCCACATCCGGCTCAACTGGCGCCTGGTGCAGGCGCCGCTCGCGCTCATCGATTACGTTGCCGCGCATGAACTTGCGCACCTCGTCCACCTCGACCATTCGCCGCGCTTCTGGGCGCAGGTTGCCGTGCTGTGCCCGGATGCACTTGCGCGACGCGCCGAGTTGCGCACAATGAGTCAATCCTTGTTTCAGGTCTAACCATCATGCGCATCTTGCATACCATGCTCAGGGTCGGCGATCTTGACCGTTCGATCGATTTCTACACCAACGTCCTCGGCATGAGGCTGCTGCGGCGCAAGGACTACCCCGACGGCAAGTTCACCCTCGCCTTCGTCGGCTATGATGGCGAGGATAGGTCGGCGGTGCTTGAATTGACTTACAACTGGGGCGTCGACAGGTACGAGGTCGGCAGTGGCTATGGCCACATCGCCATCGAAGTCGACGATGCCTATGCCGCGTGCGACGCCGCCGCGGCCAAGGGCGGCAAGATCCTGCGCCCGGCGGGACCGATGTCGCACGGCACAACGGTCATTGCCTTCATCGAGGATCCGGACGGCTACCCGATCGAATTCATCCAGCAGGGGACGGCGGGTTGGGTGAAGGACGTGGCGGAGTAGGTCCTGGACTTGCGGGCGGGTTGCCCTGCTGATCACCGGCAGCAGGGGTTCCGGCAGGGTGGTTTTGCCGGACAGGGCAAAAGCCTGGGCGGCTTTCGACATCTCGCCCCAGGTGCGGCAGGTGCGACGGATCACCCCCAGGCATTTCGCTTCGTCGAACTCCGGCTTGCCCCCCTCCAGCAGCGGCGAGTCCGGGTTGATTTTGATGCCGCGCTTGGCCACTGCGCTTTTTGACGCGCTCGATCATCGCATCGTCATAGCCGGCCTGCCGCATCAGTTCGCCGGCGATATTGGCGTGGAAGGTATACAAGCCGGTGCGCCACGCGTGATAGTCCTCCCTGGTCATCGGGTAGCCGTTGCGCGGCACCGTCCAGCGGCGGATGTGCTGGGCACGCGCCGCGAGTTGCGCCGCTTCGGGGAGGCGCCCGGCGCGAAACGTCCGATCATCTCCGACATGCGCAGGCCGCCCAGCAACTCCTTGGGCTGGCCTTTGTCCAGCTTGGGGTCTTCCGGCGTTGGCCGCATCCAACCGGGCCAAGGCCCGGCGAAGCGCTCGCGGTTCTCGATCAGGGCTTCAATACCTTAATCGAGTCAGTTCGCAACCACAGGCAGAATCCACAACTCGACCCGGCGGTTCAGCTGGCGGCCGGCCTCCGTTGCATTGCCCGCGCGCGGCGATGCCGGAACCGACGCGTGATTCAGCGCGCTGGCGGAGGGGCTGGGCGATGGATGGCGTAGCCCTGCACATAATCGACGCCGATTTCGCGTAGCGTGTCGAGTGTGGCGCCGGTCTCGACGAATTCGGCGATGGTCTTCAGCCCGAGTACGCCGGCGACGCGGGTGATGGCCTCCACCATCGCGAAATCGGCGGCATCGTCGACGATGTTCCGCACCAGCGCCCCGTCGATCTTGAGGAAGTCCACCGGCAGGTTTTTCAGATAAGCGAACGATGACATGCCGCCTCACCGACCCCAAGCCAGGTGGTCAGGAGCGGATTGGCCACGTGAAACTTCATTTCGTCGCACACGACGAATATGCCG
>JBLMYH010000199.1:0-6754 GCA_050258175.1 Hyphomicrobiaceae bacterium | reverse complement strand
TCTAGACGGATGATGTGATAGCCGAACTGCGTCTTCACCGGTGTTTGGGTAATCTCGCCTTTCTTCAGGCCGGCCAGCGCCTCGGAGAACTCGGGGACGAAGGCGCGCCGATCGGACCAATCGAGCGCCCCGCCGTTCTTGGCTGAGCCGGGGTCCTTGGAGTATTTCTTCGCCAGGTCCTCGAATTTGGCCTTCTTGTCGTCGATCTCGGCGATCAGTTTTTTCGCCTCGGCTTCGGTTTTCACCAGAATGTGGTGGGCATGGTATTCCGGCTCCATCGGCTCCGTTTTGGCCTTGTCGTACATCGCTTGAATTTCGGCGTCGGTGACCGGATGGCTCTTGACGTAATCTTCCAGATAGGCTTTGGCAAGCTGGTCCTTGCGGCGGATATCGAGCGCCGCGGCAAGGTTCGGCTCCTTGTCGAGTCCCTTGTCGAGGGCGGCGCGCGACAGCAGTTCCAGGTTGATCAGGGATTCGCGCACGCGGGCATCCAGTTGCGGGGTATCGGCCTGGCCCTGAGCCATTTCGCGCTTGATCAGTTCGCCGTACAGGGCGGGAATTTCCTTGCCGTTGACCACGGCCAGCGGCTTGTTGGCGGCGGCTGCCGGGGTGGCTGACGCGGCAGCAGGGGCCGGGGTTTCCGCCTGTGCCAGCGGGGTGACGGCCAGCAGGATCAGGGCAGGGAGAAGAGCAACGCGCATTCGGATTCCTTTCAGAGTTCTTCCGGGGTTAAGGCGGTAATCGACAACGCATGGATTTCGCGCTGCATGAGATTGCCCATGGCTTCGTACACCAGCCGGTGGCGGGCAAGGGTGGAGAGATTGCGGAATTTGTGTGACACCAGAACCAGACGGAAATGTCCGCCGCCCGCCGCTGCCCCGGCATGCCCCTTGTGCTGGGCGCTTTCGTCTTCCAGCGTGTAGGTTTCCGGTTCCAGTGCGGCGAGGCGCTGGCGGATCAGATCGGCTGTGCTCATGCGGGGAAGGTCTTCCTGAAGGGCTTAACGCTGACGTCGGCATAGACACCCGCCGCCACGTAGGGATCGGTTTCGGCCCACGTTTGCGCGTCGCTCAACGAATCGAACTCGGCGACGATCAGGCTGCCGGAAAAGCCCGCGGTGCCGGGGTCATTGCTGTCGATCGCGGGAAACGGTCCTGCCAGCAACAGCCGGCCCGCCTGCTGCAAGGCGTGCAGGCGTTCCACGTGGGCGGGACGGGCGGCGAGTCGCCGGTCGAGGCTGTCGGCCTTATCTTGGCCGACGATGGCATAGAACATTATCGCTTTTCTTCCTTGTCGAGAGCTGCTTTATCCAAATACCGGGTCAGCATCATGCTTTGACCGATTACAAACACCAGCATCAGCCCCAGGCTGCCAAACAGCTTGAAATCCACCCAGGTATCGGTCGAGAAGTTGAAGGCGACAAACAGATTTGCAACCCCCATGAAGGCAAAAAATCCGCCCCAACTCGCATTCAACCGACTCCACGCGAGGTCGGGAAGTTCCATTTGCGCATTCATCAGGCTCTTGATGACGTTGCGGCCGAACGCGGCGGACCCGAGGATGATGGCCGCGAAAACCCAGTACAGCACGGTCGGCTTCCATTTGATGAAACTCTCGTCATGCAGCCACAAGGTGGCGCCGCCGAACAGCACGATAATGCCCAGGCTCACCCACATCATGGTGTCTGCCTTGTGGCCACGAAGCTTGACCCAGGCGATCTGCCCGACGCTGGCGACGATGGCGACCAGCGTCGCGAGATAGATGCCGGGCTTCTCGGCCACGCCTGTCGGTTGGGGGAGGCCGAGGCTGGCCATGAAGGCGCGCGTGCCTTCGGCATTGGCGTCGCCTAGCTTGTAGGCGATGAAAAAGACGATGATGGGGAATAGATCGAACAGCAGTTTCTTCATTATGCTCGGGCCATGCGGCCAGCCGTAATTCGGGCGATCTGCTTATTTTGCTATGATTCCCCCTCCTGACCAAGCGCTTTTGGTGCTGGTCGCCAGACCCGATCATCGATGCTTAATATCGATCTGCATTGCCATTCCAACGTATCAGACGGGGTGTTGCCGCCCGCCGATGTGGTCGCGCGAGCGGCCGCCAACGGCGTGCACGCGCTCGCACTGACCGACCACGATGACGTGGCGGGGATCGCCGCTGCGCGGTCTGCGGCGGACGAAGCCGGACTGACCCTGATACCCGGTGTCGAGATCTCGGTGAGTTGGGGCGGGCACACCGTGCATATCGTCGGTCTGCGCATCGATCCCGCGCATCCGCTGCTGGCGGCGGGCCTGCAGGACATCCGCCTCGGCCGCATCGAACGCGCCCGGCGCATGGGCGAGGATCTGGCGCACTCCGGCATCGCCGGCGCGTATGAAGGCGCCTACGACTATGCCGTCAACAAGGAGATGGTCGGGCGTACGCATTTCGCGCGCTGGCTGGTGGCGCAGGGCCATGCGCCCGACATGCGCAGCGCCTTCCGCCGCTTCCTGACGCGCGGCAACCCCGGCTACGTCGAGCACGAATGGACGACCCTGGAAAACGCCGTCGGCTGGATCCGCGCCAGTGGCGGCATGGCCGTCATCGCGCATCCCGGTCGCTACGCGTTCAACGCGCGCGAACTGCACCTGCTGCTGGACGCCTTTCGCGCGCTGGGCGGCGAGGGCATCGAGGTCATCACCGGCAGCCATCATCCTTCCGAATACGGCAAGTTCGCCGACCTGGCCCGAGCGTTCGGCCTCAAGGCTTCACGCGGCGCGGATTTTCATGCGCCGGGCGAGGGCATCGACATCGGCCGCCTGCCGGCGTTGCCGCACTATTGCCAGCCGGTGTGGCAGGGCTGGCCGGAACTTGACGCGCACCTTTCCCTTTCCCCAACCTGACGATTTATGGCGCAATTCTTCAATATCCATGCCGACAACCCGCAGGGCCGACTGATCCAGCAGGCGGTCGACATCCTGAAACGCGGAGGCGTGATCGTCTATCCCACCGATTCCTGTTATGCCCTCGGTTGCCACATCGGCGACAAGGAAGCGGCAATGCGGCTGCTGTCGGTGCGCGGGCTCGATACCGGGCATGACCTCACGCTGATCTGCCGCGACCTGTCCGAACTCGGTCGCTACGCCCAGGTCGACAACACGCAATTCCGCTTTCTGAAGGCGCATACGCCGGGCGCCTACACTTTCATCCTGCGCGGCACCCGCGAGGTGCCGAAGCGCCTGCTGCACAAGAAGCACGACACCATCGGATTGCGCGTGCCGGCGCATCCCATCGTTCAGGCCCTGCTGGCCGAACTCGGCGAGCCCATCCTGTCATCGACGTTGCTGCTGTTTGGGGAGGATGTGCCGCTGACCGAGCCGTGGGAAATCCGCGAACGGCTGGAACACCTGGTCGACCTGGTCATCGATGGCGGCGCCTGCGGCCTCACCCCGACCACCGTGGTGGATCTGACAGGCGACACGCCCGCCGTGGTGCGTTTCGGCAAGGGCGACACCACGGACTTCGAGGCCTGATCGGACATGGAACTTACGCTGATTCAAAAAATTGCGGTGTTTGCCCTGCCGGTGATCTTTGCGATCACCCTGCATGAAGCCGCGCATGGCTATGTGGCGCGCTTCTTCGGCGACATGACCGCGGCGGCGGCAGGGCGCATCACCGCCAATCCGATCAAGCACATTGACCCGGTTGGTACGATCCTGGTGCCGCTGGTGATCCTGCTGACCAGCAAGTTGCTGGGCGGCGGGATGATCTTGTTCGGCTGGGCCAAGCCGGTGCCGGTCAACTTCGGCCGCTTGCGTCGTCCCAAGCAGGACATGCTGTGGGTGGCAGCCGCAGGCCCGGGCATGAACTTCGTCATGGCCGTGTTCTGGGCGCTGATGATCCAGCTCGGCCATGTGCTGGGGAGCAGTTTTGCCAGCGCGCCGCTGATGCTCATGGGTGCGGCAGGCGTGTTCATCAACGTCATCCTGATGTCGTTGAACCTCATCCCGCTGCCGCCGCTCGATGGGGGGCGCATCGCCGTCAGCCTGCTGCCCGTTAAACAGGCCATGCAGTTCGCACGGCTCGAGCCGTATGGCCTGTTCATTCTGCTCGGCCTGATGTTCACCGGTATCCTTGGCTTTGTCCTGTGGCCGCTCATCAGCGTTTTCATCGGCCTGACCGCGCTGGTCACCGGGCTCGAGCCCGCCCAGTTGATCGGCCTGATCCAGCTCGTGCTGTCCTGATTCCCGCTACTAACCACTTACTGTTCACCACTCACCAACATGTATTCCGATCGCGTTCTCTCCGGCATGCGCCCCACCGGGCGCCTGCATCTTGGCCACTACCACGGCGTCCTGAAAAACTGGTTGCGGCTGCAGAACGAATACCAGTGTCTGTTCTTCGTCGCCGACTGGCACGCGTTGACCACGCACTACGACACGCCGCAGGGGATCGACGAGAACGTTCGCGACATGGTGGTGGACTGGCTCGCGGCGGGCATCGACCCGGCGCAGGCGACGCTATTCGTGCAGTCGCGTGTGATCGAGCATGCCGAACTGCACCTGCTGCTGTCGATGATGACGCCGCTCGGCTGGCTGGAACGCGTGCCCACCTACAAGGACCAGCAGGAAAAGCTGGCCAACAAGGACCTTTCGACCTACGGCTTCCTCGGCTATCCCCTGTTGATGAGCGCCGACATCCTGATCTACCGCGCCAATCGGGTGCCGGTCGGCGAAGACCAGGTACCGCACATCGAATTCACCCGTGAACTGGCGCGCCGCTTCAACCACATGTATGGCCGCGAGCCCGGCTTCGAGGACAAGGCGCGTGCTGCGGTCAAGAAGCTCGGTTCGAAGAAGGCCCGGCTGTACGAGGAATGCCGCACCGCCTATCAGGAGAAGGGCGACGACGAGGCGCTGGAATCGGCCAAGGCGCTGCTGAACGATGCGCAGAACCTGTCAATGAACGATCGCGAGCGCCTGTTCGGCTATCTCGAGGGCTCGGGCAAGATGATCCTCGTCGAACCCGAAGCCCTGCTGACCGAGGCATCGAAAATGCCGGGGCTGGACGGGCAGAAGATGTCCAAGTCCTACGGCAACACCATCGCGTTGCGCGAAGACCCCGAGACGGTCACCAAGAAGATCCGCACCATGCCGACCGACCCCGCGCGCGTGCGCCGCACCGACCCGGGCAATCCGGCCAACTGCCCCGTATGGCAACTCCATCAGGTGTATTCCGACGATGCGACCCGGCAATGGGTCACTGCAGGCTGTACCAGCGCCGGGATCGGCTGCATCGAATGCAAGCAGCCGGTGATCGATTCCGTGCTGGCCGAACTCGCCCCGATCCGCGAGCGGGCGAAATATTACGAAGACAACCCCGACCAGGTACGCAACATCCTTGCCGACGGCTGCGAAAAGGCACAGGAACTAGCGCGCGACACCATGCGCGATGTGCGGGAGGCGATGGGGCTGACCTTCGGCTAACCGCAGGGCCACGCCAATCGGGCGCTCGCGCGGGGCGTTAACGGCTCGGCTCTTCTTCTGGCCGGGATGGTGCGCATCGCGGTGCGGCCGGAAAGTCCCAGTGATCACCGTTCGTGTAAGGCCTGGCCTTCACACCTTTCCGGGTGACCCGCCGCACCCTTGTCGGCCTTGAGTTGTTCAATCTCCTCGACCATTTTTTCAATCAGAACCAGGGCGGCTTCCAGGACGTCTTCCGCCGCAAGGGCCTTCTTGAACACGCCCGCCTTTTTCATGACCTGATGCGAGGCGCGCAGCTTTGCGAGTTCTTCTCTCATGCTTCTCTCTTCCCTTTCCACAAGACAAAAAGAGGGGTTAGGGGGCAGGTCCTGACAGCCTACCTATGACTTCCGGCTGACGGGCGGGCGGCTAGCCCGCGGGTCAGGCCGCATACCCGAGCACCGCGAAGTAATGGCATGCCGTTCCCGTCATGACAAACAGGTGCCAGATCAGGTGGCCATACTTCAGGCGTGAATCGAGTGCAAAAAAAGCCACTCCAGCAGTGTAGGACACGCCGCCCGCAATCAACCAGAGCAGGCCTGCCGTGGGTATTCGGGCAACCATGGGGTCGGCCGCAATCACGACCAGCCAGCCCATCATCAGATAGTTCGAGGTTGAGAGGATGGGATGGGAGCCGGTGTTGAATACCTTGAGTGCCACGCCGGCCGCGGCAAGGCCCCAGACAATTCCTAGGAGCGTCCAGCCCCATGTCCCACGCAGTACCCCCAGCGTAAACGGTGTGTAGGTGCCCGCGATCAGCAGAAAGATCGCGGAATGCTCGATCACCCGGAACGCGTCCTTGGCCTTGCCGACGGGCAAGGCGTGGTAAAGCGTCGAGGACAGGTACAAGAGGATCATGGTCGCCGCGAAAATGCTTGCGCCGACGAGGAAATGGGCGTCGCCGTGCCGTTCTGCCTGCAGGATGAGGTACGGCGTTCCGACGAGTGTGGCGACCAGCGCCAACCCGTGGCTGATGCTGTTTGCAATTTCTTCCCCTTGCGACTGCGGACGCCTGGGGACTGCAGGCAATGCGTGCACAAGAATTCCTTTCGGGACTAAGGCAGCCTGTTGCGGGTCCTGCTCATAGCAGGCGTGCCCACAAACGTGCGCCGGCCTCCTTCAGACGCGACAGCAGGGAACGGTGTTCCCAATCGTCCCGGGTGATTTGCCGGGATGCCTGCAGGTCCTGATCGAACATGGCCTGCATGCGGCTGCCGAAGTCCTGGCCCAGAATCACGGCATCGATCTCCTGGTTG
>JBLMYH010000198.1:0-7901 GCA_050258175.1 Hyphomicrobiaceae bacterium | reverse complement strand
CAATGCCGAGCAACAGCACACGACTGCTCATGACGGCGATGCTCAGGTTTATGAGGTGTGTGCCAAGAAACGTCAGCACCGAAGCGAAGATGGCGAACGGAATGCTGTCGCCCGGGTCGCCGGTAAAGAAATGGTAGGTGAAGAAAGGGGCTAGCCAGTTCATGATCTGCAGGCCGATCATCAAGGGCAGGGTCAGCGTCTGCGCCACGCCGCACGCCACGCGGCGCGCCGTGGGTACCCGCTTGAAGGGAGGCAGCGCTGCGGTTTCCTCAACGGCCATGCCAGCCTGCATGGCCTCGACAATCGCCTCGACCCGGCGATTGCGATAGATGTCGTTGACCGTCATGTGGGCGAAGCGCGGATCCTCGCGCAATGCCGAGACCAGTCGCGCCGCCAGCAGCGAATGTCCGCCCAGGTCATCGAAAAAGTCTGCGGTCCTGCGTATCGGATGCCCCGGGAAAAAACGCGTCAGCGCCGCGAATAGCGCCGCCTCGACCTCGTTCTCCGGCTCGTCGGCGTCGACCGGCGTGTCGATCTCGCGCATCGGCAGAGCGCGCAAGGCCTTGCGGTCGATCTTGCCCGACGTCAGGCGCGGGATTTCCGGCACCACCTCGAAGTGGCTTGGCACCATGTAGGGCGGCAACACTTCGCGCATGTGGCCACGCAGCGCGCCGACATCGGCAGGGGTTCCTGCACCTGGCACGATGTAGGCAACCAGCTGGTCGAACTCGTTGACGGGCTTGAGCACCACCGCTGCCGTGCCGATCCCCGCTTGCCGGGTCAGCACGGCCTCGATTTCGCCCAGCTCGACGCGGTAGCCACGCACCTTGACCTGGTCGTCCACCCGCCCCAGGCAACGGATCAGTCCTTCCTCATCGATGCGCGCCAGATCCCCGGTACGATACAGGCGCGGTTCACGCGGGTGTTCGGCCCACGGGTTGGGCAGAAATTTCTCGGCCGTCAGCTCCGGGCGCCCCAGATAGCCTTCCGCCACCCCGGGGCCGATGATGCACAACTCCCCGGTTTCGCCGACAGGGAGCAGGTTCATCTCGGCGTCCGCCACCAGCAGCCCGTAGTTGGGCAAGGGCTTGCCGATCGTGACGGGGTGCCCGGCATGCAGTTCAGCCAGGCTCGCCGACACCGTGGCCTCGGTCGGCCCATAGGTGTTGAACACCTGGCGCGAAGGCGTTGCCCAGCGCTCCACCACGGCCTGCGGACACATTTCCCCGCCGAGGTTGATCAGGCGCAGCCCCGGAACGTCCGTGCTGAACAGCGCCAGCAGCGTCGGCACGGCGTGCAGCACGGTGACGCCATTTTCGGCCAGCGCGCGCGGCAGCGCATCGGGATCGGCGGTGATTTCGCGCGGAGCGATCCACAAGGTCGCCCCCACCAGATACGAAATCCATATTTCCTCGAACGACATGTCGAAGGCGACCGAGAAGCCCTGGTAGACGATGTCATCGCTGCGCACGCCCAGCACGGAATTTTCGCTGCGCAGGAAGTGGCAGATTGCCCCCTGCTCGATCGGCACGCCCTTGGGCTTGCCGGTCGATCCCGAGGTGTAGATCACGTAGGCGGGGTGGTCCGGTCGCGCGTCCGTCCGCCGCAACAGGGGCTCGAACGTCTTCTGCAGCAGGTCCGCCTGATCCCACACCGGGATGGCGGGTTCGTGCAGCATCTTGCGCAAGCCGTGGCCGGTCACGATGCCGACGGCCTGCGCATCCTCCAGGCACACCACCACGCGCTCGACCGGCGTATCGGCGTCGAAGGGAAGCCAGGCTGCCCCCGTCTTGGCGATGGCCAGCTGGCTCACCAGCAGATCGATGCCTCGCGGCACCCACAACCCGACGATGCAGCCGGGTTTCACGCCCTGGCTGATCAGGTGATGCGCCATCAGGTTGGCGGCCTCGTCCAGTTCGCGGTAGGTGAGCTGTAGCGTGCCAAACATCAGCGCGGCCTTTTCCGGCTGACGCGAGGCCGTCGCCTCGAACACATCGGCGAGCACCTCGTCGAGCAGGAAATCCGGGCGGGAAGCGCCTCTTAGAATCATGAGTAGTGATATCCGTCAAAAAAACGACCAAGCCCACGACTTGGCCGGTCTTAAAGGAAGAGGATTCTAGCCGCGTGACGAGCCGTTTTCAGTTCAAGCCATGGATCGGCCTGGCGGAAACGCGGGCGGCGAGGGTGCTTACGCTGCGGCGACTATTGACCTAGGTTTCAAGTTCGGCAGGCAATAGGCGATCAGATCGCCGAGAACCGGACGTTAGGATCGACGGCCTGCATGATGTTTTGGGTCGCCAGACGTCGGACGCCATCTCCGAAAGCTGACCTTGGCGCCGATGTCTGCTATCGGGAGCGCACCTCCGGCAATCGCCGGCCAAAAGCGGACCGGTAGCGGTCACCCTTAAACGTCTGATTTGACCACGAAAGCCGACCACTGTACGCAGTTGCAGGGTTAATACTGCAGTCGGGCTTCGCTGCATCGTTCAGGCGTAGGCTCAAGCCCACTAGCGCCTTTTGCGCCATAGGAGAGCGAGATGGATATGAAGATTTACCGAGTAGGGTCAAGGCCTTCTGTCAAAGGGCCTGAGGACCATTTCACTGGCAACGTCCGAATCGACCCGCTCTTCGATCCGACTGAGCCGGCTCGTACGTCGGCAGCCCTCGTCACATTCGAGCCGGGTGCCAGGTCCGACTGGCATACCCACCCTTTTGGGGCAGCATTTGATCATCACCGCCGGCTGTGGCTGGACACAGTGCTGGGGTGGGCCAAAGAAAGAGATAAGGGCGGGTGACGTCGTTTTCTGCAATTGCGGCCGGAAGCATTGGCATGGTGCCACTGACACGACGAGCATGAGCCACATTGCCATACAGGAATGGCTCGATGGCACGCCAGTGCATTGGCTGGAGAAGGTTGATGATGACCAGTACATGTCAGCTGTAGAGCCCGACTAGCTCCGCGCCCGGGTGGCCCCAAAAATCAATAACGAGACGGCAGGCGCCGTTTGTTAACCTGTTGGGTGGAAAACGCTCGTGGCTGGCCGCCTCAGGACCATGCAGAGAGGGTAGACATGGATACCAATCGGCTTGAGGCCCTAGCACACATTCAAATCGTGCCGGTTCGCGCCGTCAAAGCTTGAGGCAAACTCGACATGGACCAAAGAGCGCGGTCTTTCCCCTGGATGCTTTATGGTGCAGAGCTGATCGGCACTGCCCTGCTCGTCGCGGTCGGACTGTCGATCGTGATCCTGGATTTCGGCCAAGGCAGTCCCCTCGTTCGGCTGTTGCCGGACCCGGGTGGACGGCGACTGGTCACCGGCTTTCTGTTCGGCACGACCGGCGCCTTGATCGCGCTCTCGCCGCTCGGCAAGGAGAGCGGGGCGCATATCAACCCGGCCGTTACCTTGGGCTTCTGGCTGATGGGCAAGCTTAAGGCCCGTCACCTGCTGGGCTACGTGTTGGCGCAACTTGCCGGCGCGGCAGTCGGGGCGCTCCCCCTGCTGGCCTGGGGCGCAATGGGGCGCAGCATCGCCTTCGGTGCAACGTTGCCCAATGCCAGTTACGCTGTAGGCTGGGCGTTGCTGGGCGAGACGGTAACCACTTTCGCCCTGATATTGGGCTTGTTTTTCTTCCTCCAGCACCGGCGCTTGCGGCGCTTTACGCCGGCACTTTTTCCCTTCCTGTATGCGGCCCTGGTATACGCCGAGGCGAACGTCTCCGGCACCAGCACCAACCCGGCCCGCAGCTTCGGCCCCGCCCTGATTTCGGGTGACTGGCACGGCTGGTGGGTGTACTGGCTGGGGCCACTGCTGGGCACGTTGCTCGGGGTGGCGGTGTTCCGCATGGGCGGCCGCTACTGGTCCAATATCCCGGTGGCCAAGCTGCACCATTTCGAGCACGACCGTTACGGCGTATTTCGTTCTTGATCAGCGGGTTTTTCCGGAAAACCGGCGAATTTTGAAACGTTCGGGCCAAACCCGGGTCTGTTTGCCCATAACAACCGACAGGAAGGTCCCGATGAAAGCACCCCAGGCGACATCCTCACACCCTACCTGGGCCCATGCCGGCAAGGACATGGTGGGCACCGGTCTCGGCTCTTCACGGCTCTGGTACACCGTCGCCGAAGGCACGCTCACGGAGGTCTACTATCCGCGCATCGACATCCCCCAGATCAGGGACTTGGGTTTTATCATCGCCGATGACCAGGGGTTCTGGGTAGAACTGCGCCGCCATGGGAACTACGAGCTGCACTTGCCCGAGCCAGGCGTGCCGGCCGTCACGATCGTGCATCACCACCCGCGCTTTACCTTCACGCTGCAGATCTGCCCTTCGCAACGGCGCGACACGCTGCTGCTGAGCTTCCAATTGCAAGGGGACGAAGGCCTGCGGCCCTACGCGCTGCTGGCGGCGCGGCTGGGCGGCGATGCGGAAAACAATCTCGCCGCCGTCGGCAAGCACAATGGCCGCACGGTGCTGTGGGCGGAGCAGGGGCCCTTCGGGTTGGCGCTCTTGGCGAGGGAAGACGACGGTTCCGACGCCTGGCGGCGCTGCTCCGTGGGTTGTCTCGAAGCGAGCGACGGCTGGCAGGACTTTGCTCGCCATGGGCGCATGTCCTGGCAATACGACAGTGCCGGACCCGGTGCCGTCTCCCTGATGGGCGAACTGCCCAATCGGGCCACGCTGTCCCTCGGCCTCGGGACCAGCCGCGAGTCGGCGGCGACGCTGGCCATGGCCAGCCTGATGGGGGATTTTGCGGCGGCCTGGGACGCGCAACGCCGGGTGTGGGAGACCTGGTTGGCGCCGGACCGGTTCCCGCAACTGCCCGATGAACTGAGCGGCATGCTGCCGCTTTCCGCCATGGTGCTCAAGGTCCACCAGGACAGGACCTATGCCGGCGCCGCAGTGGCGAGTCTCGCCGTTCCCTGGGGCGAGAGCAGCCAGAGCCGCGGCGGCTACCATCTGGTGTGGTGTCGCGACCTGGCGGAAACCGCCGGGGCGCTGGTGGCCATGGGGGCGTTCGAGGACGCCCGCGACGTGCTGCGTTACCTGCTGGCCACCCAGCAGGAGGACGGCCACTGGCTGCAGAACCAGTGGCTGGGCGGCGATGCCTTCTGGCAGGGCATTCAACTGGACGAGGCCGCCTTTCCGGTGCTGCTCGCCTCGGCGCTGCGCGAGCAGGGTGCCCTGGATGGAATCCCGGTCGCCGACATGGTCCGGCGGGCACTCACCTTCATCGCCCGGGAAGGCCCGACCACCGGACAGGATCGGTGGGAGGAGGACCCCGGCATCAATACCTTCACGCTCGCCATCGCCATCGCCGCGCTGGTCGAGGGCAGCACGTTTCTCGACGGCGAGGCCCGGCAGTTCGCCTTGCTGCTGGCGGACAGCTGGAATGCCCGGCTCGACGAATGGACCGTCGCCAAGGGCACGCCCTTGGCGCGTCGCCTGGGCGTGAGCGGCTATTACATCCGTAGTACACCGGCTGACGCGCTGGTGCATGAGGGCGCCCAGGCCGAACACGTATTGATCAAGAACCGCGCGATTGACC
Organism: Hyphomicrobiaceae bacterium; assembly: GCA_050258175.1. GTDB lineage: Bacteria > Pseudomonadota > Gammaproteobacteria > Burkholderiales > Thiobacillaceae > Thiobacillus. The sequence continues at coordinate 2,353 of JBLMYH010000198.1, read as the reverse complement.
CGGATCTGCCCGCCGACGAGCAGGTCGGCACCGACTTTCTGCAACTGGTTCGCTATGGCCTGCGCCAGCCGGACGATCCCTTCATTCTCGGCAGCCTGAAAGCCGTCGACCAACTGCTCAAGACGGATACCCCGAGCGGCCCGGTCTGGCACCGCTACAACGGCGATGGCTACGGCGAACACAATGACGGCAGTCCCTTCGACGGTACCGGTCGCGGCCGTGGCTGGCCGTTGCTGGTTGGAGAGCGCGGCCACTATGCGCTCGTCGCCGGCGAAGATCCGCTGCCGTATCTCAAGACCATGGCCGCCATGTCGAGCACCGGCGGCATGTTGCCGGAGCAGGTCTGGGACTGGAGCCCCATTCCGGAGTACCGTCTGGAACCCGGCCGGCCAAGCGGCTCGGCCATGCCTTTGGTCTGGGCGCACAGCGAATTCATCAAGCTTTGTTACAGCCGCGCCGCGGGTTATCCGGTGGACCGCCCGGCAGCCACCTGGGCGCGCTATCAGGGAAGGCGTCCCGAGATTGCCCATGCCCTTTGGGGGCCGCGTTTTCGCCCCCGCCATATCCGCCTGGGCGATCAGTTCAGCCTGGTGCTCCGCGCCCCGGCCCGCGTTCACTGGGGCAGCAACGGCTGGAACACGGTCTCGGATAGCGACACCCGGGACACGGGTCTTGGCGTGCACCGGGTCGACCTCCCGCTCGCCGGTCTCAAGGCCGGCGATACCGTTCAATTCACCTTCTACTGGCCGGACCGGGATTGCTGGGAGGGCCAGGACTACGAAGTGCAGTTAATCGATTAACCGAAGGAGGACGACGTGATCGCAATCGAACTAAAAGGCCGCAAGGCGTTTATCACCGGCGGCGACTCGGGCCTGGGCGCGGCCACGGCCAAATCGCTGGCCCAGGCCGGCGCCGATGTGGCCATCAGCTATCGTTTCAAATCCGACGCCGCGGATCAGGTGGCGGCGGTCGCCAGGTCGTTCGGCGTCCAGGCCTACACCTTCCGGCTGGACAACATTTCGGACACCAGCGAAGTGGACGCCGTGTTCCGGCGGGTGGACCAGGAACTCGGCGGCCTCGATATTCTGGTGAACAATGCCGGCACCGACGGTCCGCGCGCGTTGTGCGCCGAAAGCGACATCTCGGCATGGCGCCAGGTGGTCGAGGTCGACCTGTTCGGCGCCTACTACTGCGCCCGTGCGGCCGTGGAACGGATGAGCAGGCAACGCCGCGGGGTCATCGTCAATACCAGCTCCGTCCATGAGTTCATACCCTGGGCCGGCTACAGCGCCTACACCAGCGCCAAGGCGGGGCTCAGCATGTTCAGCAAGACACTGGCGCAGGAGGTGGCGGCCACGGGCATCCGTGTGATCTCCGTCGCGCCCGGCGCCATCAAGACCCCGATCAACGCCGACGTCTGGCAAGATCCGAAGGGACTCGCCGATCTGGACGAGAAGATCCCCATGGGCAGGGTCGGCGAACCCGACGAAATCGGCCACGCAGTCGCCTTCCTGTGCAGCGATCTTGCCAGCTACATCACGGGAATCACGGTTCCCGTTGATGGCGGCATGCTGCTATACCCGGATTTCCGCCAGGGCGGGTGATTCCAGGCTTATCCGACAGCTGATTTGCAGCCGCCGTTGTTCCAGAATCGGCGGACCTAGGGTGTAGGCTGTTTGTTCGTCATACCCGCGAGGGCGGATATCCAGTTGCTTGATTTGACTTCGTTCCCGCTTTCTCGGGAACGATAGGAAGAAATGAATCAGCACCTTCCTGGGGAAGGTCCGCCCAGGCCGATGATCTGCCGGTCAGATCTGGCTAGTTCACCGTCGCAGGCGGCCACCTCGCGCTGCGACATGGACCGCTTTGGCAGCGTATTCCGCGGCAGTCCGCGCCCGACCGATCTGGTATCCGAATGCTAGAATGAAATCGACGGTATTTCGGAATGGGAGGAAGAATAATTATCGTTCGACCCATTAGCGGAAGGAGGACCAAATGATTCAGCTATCCAGTGCACTCAAGGCTTGGGGAACTCCCGCTTTTTCGCAAGAGTTCAAGCGTTCCATCGAGCAATTGGACGCCGATTTACTGCCGCTTCAACAGTGTTTGACTCGAAGCGATTTCACAACTGGCGCCAATCGCAGGGTGGAGGTGCTCAACATCAGTGATGACGTGGGTGTTATCCGCGCGAAGGCCGGTATTTTCTATTCGGGCATGATTGCCAATACCCACTGCGAAGACGACCCAACCCGCAATGAGGAAGTTGGCGAATACTGCGAAATGGAATTTGATATCGACAAGCGAACTGCGGACACTCGAGTCAAGATTCTGAATGCCTGAGCGGAAAACAGGC
>JBLMYH010000197.1:0-23404 GCA_050258175.1 Hyphomicrobiaceae bacterium | reverse complement strand
CTGCCTCATGGGTGGGAATGCGGCCACCTGTTTGAGCAAGCAAGCCGGACGCTGCTTTGCGGCGACCTGTTCACGCAGGGCGGCGCCGATCTTCCGGCGCTCACCGAGTCGGACATTCTTGTGCCTGGCGCGGTAACGGTGCCGGACTTTGCGTGAGCTTGCCGAACAGTGGGCCCGATAAGCCGCGCCCAACCTGCAGAAGATGCGAACGAAGGGAGTTGGCGGCCGGTTGACTTCCAGGCTCGCGCCGGGTGCACGATCCAGATGCCCGTGTGGGGGGAGTGATCACGACCAAGCACAAATGTACTATCATCCGGTGGTATATAAATAGGGCTTGGCCAAAACGTCTCGTATCAAGGCCAGCCAGCCCTTCAAGAACGAGGAGATGAGCATGCGCAACAGGCAGGACCTGACTTCAAAGCATCGGCGCGGGATAGCAACGGCAGTCTGCATGGAGCAGGAGCCTAGGCTCGGCGCACCAGAGGATCTGGTTGCGGCGGCGGTGGAGGCATTGAACGATATTGGGAACATCGTCTCCCATCAATGCTTTACCAATCCACAGACCATGACCCAGGACAGGATCACGGCCTATGCCCTGGCGCTGATGCGCTTGCGCGAGCGCGCCAGCGCGGCCGGGCTTGGACGCCTGATGAATGCGTGCGATGCCCTCGCGGTGACGGTATCCCACCTGATCGAGGATCGAGGCCGAGCCTGTCGCGAAAAATGCGCGACACTGACGCGCTTTGTCGTGCACGCCGAGGCGATGATCCAGATGGCTACCGACAGTGCGCGTACCGCCCTGCCGATCCCGGATATCCGTACCCCTTCCCACAGAGTGGGCGCCGAGCGCGATGCTGGCGTCACGATGTAAGAACATCCCGCCTACCGATCGACCGCGGTTCCGAGCGATCCGGTTTTCCGGCGCACGCAGCGATCGGCTTGCGCCTCGATGAGATCCCGCTTCGGCGAGGTCTTTGTTAGCGGATCTACCAGTCGCGCCGCACCCTGAGCGACGTTGACTATTCAAGGCCACGCGCTACGCTGAACCTGGTTGCCCCCGACTTCCCTTTCTCCAGGAGGTCTCCATGACACGTTCTCGAGCGTCTCTCTTGGCCTGCTGCGCGGCCGCACTGTTTCAGCCGACGACCTCGATCGCCGCAGATACTTCGGGCGCCATGCCGGGCGATGAGGCCATGACCTGCCAGCAGATCGCCGCCGAGCTCGCACCTTACGCGCGCCAGATGGCGCCCGACATCAATGCGCTTGCCCAGACCGAACAGCAAATCATCCAGCGCAGCCAGGCGCGCACTACCGAAGCCGCACCGACGTCGACCGCGGTGTCTGCCGGCGCCATCGCCTCCTCCCTCGACCCGACCGGACTATCGAGCAAGGCATACGGGCAGGCCGAAGTGGCACTGCAACAACAAATGTGGAACCGCGCCACGGCCGAAGACAAGCCGCTCATGGACCAGGCCAACAGGCAGACGAATGCGCTCGCTGGCAAGGCCATGGCGATGCAGTCGGACGCGCGCATGCAGCGCTTGATGGCGTTGGCAAAGCAAAAGAACTGCCAATGAGACAACGCGGGGCACATTTGTCGGAGAGTCGTCTGCGACCAGTCGCTTACGCCCATCAAAACCCATGGCGTGCAACCACCGTGTGCGCAACATGACCCGGACGCAGGGCAATCGTCATCGACCAGAGGGAGCCATGAAGATCGCTCGCGCGCAGTCGTACGGATGTCCTTGCTGTGTTCGTCTTCCCCAATGATGATGTGCCGCTGGATGGTCGCTGCGCTAACGGCGTATGCCGCGAACGGCCTCGCTGCAAGCCTGGCGGCGCCAAGCGCCCTGCCAGACCCGGCGCCACGCGCGCTGCTGGCCGGCGCCGAACCTTCGCCGTCGCTTGGGTCGGCGAAGACACCAACCGAACCAGACTATGCGCTGCCCGCCTGGGAAATCGTCGGCTTCGAAGTGCTGGTCAATCGCGTCAACCACTTCGCGGGTAGCCAGCGCGGTGACTACGAAGTCACGGCCGACAGCATCCGCCGCAATCTGCGCAGCAGTTGGGGAACTGACAAGGACCCCTTCCAGATCAACCAGCTTGGCCATCCATACCAGGGCGCGATGTACCACGGTTTCGCGCGCTCGGCGGGCTTCGACTACTGGCAATCGCTTGGCTACACCTTCGCCGGCAGCGCGCTTTGGGAGATTGCGGGCGAGAACACCCGGCCTTCGCGCAATGACCAGATCGCCAGCGGCATAGGCGGGTCGTTTCTCGGGGAGGCCCTGTTTCGCATGTCCAACCTGGTGCTGGAGCATGGCGGCGGGCTGCCGCGCTTCTGGCGCGAAGCAGCCGCAACCGCGATTGCACCGTCCGCGGGCTTTAACCGGCTGGCTTTCGGCGAGCGGTTCGGCAATGTATTTTCAAGCCGCAACGCGGCTTACTACAGCCGCCTGCAGATCGGCTACAGCGGCAGCGTGAAGCGCGATTTAGGCACTTCGCAGGCGGCGTTCGCGCGCAACGAGGCTCAGGTCAATTTCTCGCTCGATTATGGCCTGCCGGGAAACCCTGGCTATGAATACACGCGCCCGTTCGACTATTTCGCATTCCAGGCAACGGCGTCCAGCGCCAACAAGATCGAGAACGTCATGACGCGCGGCCTGCTCGTAGGACGCAGCTACGCGGCCGGCGCCGATTATCGTGGGGTGTGGGGCCTGTACGGCAGCTACGACTACGTTGCACCGCAGACGTATCGGGTTTCAACTACTGCGCTGTCCGTCGGGTCGACGGCGCAGTGGTGGCTCGGAAAGACGCTCTCGCTGCAGGGCACGGCAATGACCGGGGTCGGCTACGCGGCCGTGGGAACCACGCGCGGCGCGGTCGGTGAGCGCGACTACAACTACGGGGTCGCTCCGCAAGCATTACTCGCCCTGCGTCTCACCAACAACGACAAATTCTCGATCGATCTGGCAGCGCGCGAATACTTTGTGAGCGACGTCGCATCCGGCACCAGCGGCGGGCACGACAACATCATCCGCGGCGAGGCGTCTCTCACGTGGCGAATCGCCAGGCAGCGGGCCATCACCCTTAAGCTGCTCGGCAATCGCCGCGATGCCCGCTTCCCAACCCTGGGCTTGAGCCGACAGACGCAGGTCACCGCAGGCATCTTCTACACCATTCTCGGCCAGGACCAGTTTGGCGCGATCGATTGGCGATAAGGGGCGCAGCCTCCGCTCGTCGCATTCCGCCCAGCGCCGCTGCCGCCTCTCTTTCTGCCTAGCCGAACGCGTATTTCATTCCCACCGCGGACCAGTGCACCACCTCCTCCTCCAGCGCGCGCCGGGTCAACGGGCGACGCTCCAGCCAGCCTTCGGGCAGGGTCAGGCGGAAGCGCTTGCCGCCGGCTTCCACCTTGACCTCGGACAGACGCGGCTCGGCCCTGTTGCGGCAGAGGATGACAGCCTGGCGCAGCAACCAGACCAGCATGCGGTCCTTCTCCGGCACCGCCCCCGCGGCAAATGCAGGCAGTTTCGTCAGCGCGCCCCGCTGGGCGCGCGCCAGCAACGCCAGGCGCGCCTGGTCCGTGCGCGAGAAGCCGGGCATGTCGGCATTTTCCAGGATGTAACCGGAATGGCGGTGGTAACCGCCATGCGACACCATGAGGCCGATTTCGTGCAGGCCTGCGGCCCAGTCGAGGAAGCGGACGTCATTCTCGTCGCTGCCGCCGCAGGTGGCCAGCAGCTTCATCGCCACCTGCTTGACGCGCGCTGCCTGCCGGGTATCGATGTGATAGCGGCGCATGAACTCGCCTACCGTCGCCTCGCGCATGTCATGTTTATGGAAGCGTCCCAGGAGATCGTAGAGGATGCCTTCGCGCATGGCGGTTTCGGCGACGTCCATCTGCTCGATCTCGAGTTCGGCGAACAGCCCCGCCATGATGGCGAAGCCGCCGGCGATGACCGGGCGGCGGTCGCGCGCCAGGCCGGGCAGTTCCAGTGCGTCGAGCTGGCCGGCCTTGATGAACTGTGTGCGCAGCTCGGCGAGTCCATCGGCGGTGATGCCGCGTGCCGACCAGCCGTTCTGTTCGATGATTTCGCGCAGCGCGCGCGCGGTGCCGCTGGAGCCGACCGCCTGCTGCCAATTGCCCTTGGAAAACTCTTTCGCGATGCGCTCGACCTCGACGCGGGCGGCCATCTCGGCGGCTTTCAGTGCGGCCTTGTCGATGACGCCGTCGGCAAAAAAACGCTTGGAGAAGTTGACACAGCCCATATGCAGGCTTTCGCGCTCATGCGGCTTCAACCCGTGACCGATGATGAATTCGGTGGAGCCGCCCCCGATGTCGACGACCAGACGCCGGTCGGGCGAAGCCGGTAGTGAATGGGCGACCCCCAGATAGATGAGCCGCGCTTCTTCGCGCCCGGCTACGATCTCGATTGGATGCCCGAGCGCGTGCTCGGCCTTGGAGATGAACTCGCCGGCGTTCTTGGCGACGCGCAGGGCGGAGGTGCCGACGCAGCGAACCGCCTCCGGCGACAGGCCGCACAGGCGTTCGCCAAAGCGCTGCAGACAGGCCAGCGCGCGCTCCTGCGCGGCGTCGTCGAGGCGCTTGTCAGTGCCGAGCCCGCCGGCCAGGCGCACGGTTTCCTTCAGCGAATCGAGCGGATAAAGCTGGTCTCCGGCGACCCGCGCCACTTCTAGGCGGAAGGAATTGGACCCGAGATCGACGGCGGCAAGGGTGTCGTAGCTTTTCATGCGGCTTTGCCGAAAAAGAGATAGGCCATGGCGATGGCGGCGAGGATGCCGGCGACGTCGGCGATCAGCCCGCAGGTCACTGCGTGGCGCACGCGCTTGATGCCGACCGCGCCAAAGTACACCGCCAGCACGTAGAACGTCGTCTCGGTGCTGCCCTGCACGATCGATGCGAGCCGGCCGGCAAAGGAATCGGCGCCGTGTGCCTGCATGGTATCGATCATCATAGCCCGCGCACCGCTGCCGGAAAACGGCTTCATCAGGGCGGTAGGCAGCGCGTCGACCCAGCGCGCGTCGAAGCCCAGTGCCAGCACGACGCCGCGCACGCCGTTCATCAGCAGGTCGAGCGCGCCGCTGGCGCGGAACACGCCGATCGCCACCAGCATCGCGACAAGATACGGAATGATCGTGACCGCCGTGTGAAAACCCTCCTTGGCACCTTCGATGAAAGCCTCGTAGGCATTGACGCGACGCCATACCGACATCAGCAGGAACGTGACGATGAGGCCGGACAACACGACGTTGCTGAGGATGGCCGACTGCCGCGTCATCTCCGCGGCATCGAGGCTGCCGAAATAGGTGACCAGCCCGCCGATCAGCATGGTGGCGCCGCCCAGATACGCCATCGTGACACGGTTCCACAGATGCAGGCGCTGGAACAGTCCGGTGACAAGAATCCCGGTGAGGGTGCCGATGTAGGTGGTGATGAGCAGCGGCACGAACACGTCGGTCGGATCGGCCGCGCCGAGCTGCGCGCGGAAGGTGAAGATGGTCACCGGCAGCAGGGTCACCGACGCGGTGTTGATCACCAGAAACAGGATTTGCGCATCGCTGGCGGTGTCGGGTGAGGGATTGAGCTTCTGCAGTTCCTGCATCGCCTTGATGCCGAGTGGTGTGGCGGCGTTGTCCAGCCCCAGCATGTTGGCGCCCATGTTCATGGTCATCGCGCCGAGCGCAGGGTGGTTGGGCGGCACGCCGGGAAACAGGCGGCGGAACAGCGGAGCCAGGCCGCGCGTCAGCACGTCAAGCATGCCGGCGCGCTCGCCGACTTTCATCACCCCCAGCCACAGCGCCATCACGCCGGTAAGGCCGAGGGCGATCTCAAACGCGGTCTTGCTGCTGTCGAACAGTGCCTTGACCAGTGCCGCGAACACGCCGGCGTCGCCGAGGAAGACCAGCTTGTACAGCGCGATCAGAAAGGCGACCAGAAAAAAGCCGACCCACAGCGCATTGAGCATGGAGCCTTAGGAAATCCACCCGGCAATGACGACCAGCAGCCCTGCCACCAGCCAGATGACCAGCCCGCGCCAGATCATGCTGATGGCGCTGTCGATGCAGTCGGCGTCGGGGGTCTGGCCGGTGCCCAGCTCGGGCCGCCAAACGGTCTCGGAGCCCACGTTGAGGCTCTGCCCCAATCGTACGCCCATGGCACCGGCACCGGCGGCGAGCACCACGCCTTCCTCGCCTTCCGGCCATCCCGGCGCCTGGGTACGCCAGCAAAACGTGGCGTCCTCGAAGTTGCCGGCAATGGCATAGGTCAGCGCGGTCAGCCGGGCTGGCAGCCAGTTGATGACATGAAAGGCGCGCAACGCAAACACGCCGAAGCTGCCCTGGGTGTTCACCCAGCGGCGCGCCAGGATCGAGGCGGTACGAAACAGCACGGCGCCGACCGGCCCCAGCGGAACCAGCAGAACAAACCAGAACAGCACCGCGAACATCTGGCGCTGGCTCGCTGCCATCACCTGTTCGATGGTGACGCGCGCAATGTCGTCGGCGCTGAACTGGCTGGCATCGCCACCGCGCCAGGCATCCAGCTGCGTGCGCGCCGCATCGAGTTCGCCGGCCCGCAACAGTCGCGCAATGCGCTCGGCGTCATCGCTGAAATATTTGAAACCCAGGGTGGCGTACAGCACGCCGACATTCCAGGCCCAGCCGAGAAACGGGCTGATGCCGCCAAGTAGAAAAAAGACCAGCCATACCCCGAGCAGCACCGGCCCGACCGCGAGGACCCAGGCAATGGCCCCATGGCTGAATTCGCCGGCATCGAGCCTGCGTCGCAGCCACTGGGTGAACAGGCTGTAGCGCTGGTAATGCGGCAGGGGCTGCCGCAGCGGCCGCACCTGCTCGAGGACAATGGCGGCGAGGACGGAAAAGAATCCCATCAGCGATTCATTTCCAGGGTAAAGACACCGATCCGGTCAGCCTGACCGGCGGGGCGGTACAGTTCGACAGTCGGCATGACGATCTCCTTGCCAAGCGGCTTCAGCGTGTCGGCCAGCGCCTGGTAGGCCTTGGACGGCGCCAGCAGGACCGCCGCCTGAACCCGCGCTGCATAGACCGGGCGACGCTCGATGCGGCCTTCCTTCAGTCCCGCCGGAGTCGGCGCATCGTCGGCCAGGAGGTAGCCCAGTTGCGCGCGCACCTTGCCGTTGCCAGCGCGCGGGTCGGAGAGGATGACGCTAATCGTGTCGCCCGCCGCCACGTTTGCTTCGATGAAGCGCTCTAGGACGTTGTGCTGCGATTTGCGCATGTTGCTGATCGGGCCTTCGTAATCGAGATAGGCATAACGGTAAGGGCCGGCCACGGTTTCCGTCACGCTGACCGTATTGAACCCACCCCACCACCAGAAAACCGCCAGCAGCGGTAATACGAACGCCAGCACGAACGCCGGCCACTGTTTCTTGAACACGGATGAGACCCCCTTCTACAACGCGTGAAGATACCACAGCCCAGCGCCACGCCCGCTGCGCGACTTTCACGCGGTCCACCGTTTCAAGTCGGACCGCGAAATGGACGTGGCATTCCTTTCGCAGCCGCCCGGTCCGCGGCCCCAACCACATCACAGCGGCGACGGCCAGGCGCTATCCCAGTATCAGTTTCAGGCCGATCAGTATCGTCACGACTTCAAACGCGCGCTTGATCCACAGATTGCCCTTGCGGATGGCCATGTGGCTGCCAAGGTAGCCACCGAGGATCGAGCCCGCCAGCAGCGCCGGCATCCAGCCCCACGCCACCGTACCGACCACCCCCAGCACCAGCGCGCCGGTGCCATTCCACAGCAGCCCGCAGAGGATCAGCGTGTAGGCCACCGCGCGGGTGTAGTCGAGGCCGAACCAGCGGATCAGCCAGATGGTGAGGAATAGCCCCGTACCGCTTGTGATCGAGCCGTTGAGAAAGCCGACGACGAAGAGCCCCGCCATGCCGCCGGCGAGCCCGGCGCCCTGCCGGTTCCTCGGCCGGTGGTCCATGCCGAGCGTGGGCTTGAATACCGAGTACAGGCCGAGTCCGAGCGTCAGCAGGCCCAGCGCCAGCGTCGCGGCGCGCTCGGGAATGTGCAGGATCGTCACCGCGCCCAGCACCACGCCTGGCAACCCCGCGCCCAGGATGACCAGCGCGAAGCGTCGTTCGAGATGTGATTCCCGCAGGTGCCTGAGCGTGGCCCCGAGGCCGAGCGCAACGCTGGCAACCTTGTGCGTGGCCAGCGCCACCCCGAAGGGCAGCCCGAGAAAAATCAGCATGGGAAACTGGATCAGCCCCGCACCGCCGCCGGACAGGGCCGAAAAGAAATTGGCCGCCAGCGAGGCGGCGAACAGGATCAGTTGATCGAACACGCGGAAACTAGGCGGTGATACCGATTTCAGCCGGCAGCTTGGCGTAGACCAGCTTCAGTCCCGCCGCGGCAATGACTTTCAGCAACTGGTCGGCGATTGCGGCCTCGGCAAAGAACTCCACCACCACCGGCAACTCGCCCGCCAGTTCGAAGAAGCCCGCATCGTGGCGGCTGTGACGGCCGAACCCGGCCAATGTGCCAAACGCCGAGCCTCCTTTGATTCCGAGACCCTTCGCCTCATCAAGCAGCCATTCGTAGGTCAGTTTGCCGTGATGGCGGCTGGCTTCGGACACAAACACCTGCAGACAGACAACGTTCATTTGAAAAGCCTTATCGAATAGAAGCCCAGTCCGGTGGCGAGAAAGGAGCCGATCATGTGGGTCAAGGCAAGCAGGCCGCCGGTAAGCCACAGGCCACGCAGCAGCGCGGTGACGACTTCAGCAGAGAACGTGGAAAACGTGGTGAGTGCGCCGAGCATGCCAGTGATCAGAAACAGCCGCGCTTCCGGCGGCAGGCCGGGATGTTCGGAAAACCAGGCGATGGACAGGCCGATGACATAGCCGCCGATCAAGTTCGCGGCCAGCGTACCGAGCGGCATCGCTGGATAGATGGGGTTCAGCCACAGCCCCAGTCCCCAGCGTAGCCAGGCACCGAGGGCGGCGCCCAGGCCAATGGCGAGAAACGCGGTCATCGCTGGGTGATGGCAGGCGGAATCATGCCGCCATTCTAATGCAGCCGACTCGATTCAAGCCCGCCGTTCCGATCAGCGCGCTTCCCGGATCCCGTCTGTGCCGGGCAGCGGGATTTACATCGCCTCCTTGATGATGGAATTCAACAGGGCTTCCACGTCACCCAGAGCCTTCTTCAGCTTCGGATTATTGGTGGGTCCGGGCTTGCGGTAGGCAATGTAGACGTTCTTGTCGTTCGGAATCGTATAGACGGACACGATGTAGGGGCACATCACCATCGCGTGCGGGTCCGCTTCCATCATTTCCCGTGAGATGGTCGCGCTGCAGAACTCGAACTGCTCTCCGTCCACGTACACCTGCTTGCTCGCGCCGACAGCCGTGCCGGTGCGCGCCAGCATTTCGGCGATCTTGTTGGTGTGATTGATCTTGAGCCCCTTGCCCTCGATCGCGAATTGAAGCGCGTCGCGCACATCCTGAAACGTGCCCTGGGCCTTGAACAAAACCGTGTAAGCCTCGGCAGCCATCGCAGAAAGCGGCAGGCACATGAACACGCACGCGGCGAGGAATTTTTTCATGGCACTCTCCTAAGTATTTATTGCGAAACGTGATTCTCTGCCGCCTGCGGCCGAACCGCAATGGTCGTTTGCTAAACTCGCCGCATGGACACGCAACTCAGGGCAGATGGCCGCTTCTGGCTGACACTGGACGGCAAGAACTTTCTCGGCCGGGGACGCATCGAGCTGCTGCAGCGCATCCGCGAAACCGGCTCGATCGCGAAAGCGGCCAAGACAATGAAGATGAGCTACAAGGCTGCGTGGGATGCGGTGGATGCGATGAATGCGGCCTGGGGCAGCCCGCTGGTCGCAAGCGATCATTCCGGCAGCCGGCTCATGCCCGATGCCGAGCAGCTGATCGCCGCGTTTCAAAAAGCCGAGGCGCGACACGCAGCGTTCATGGAGCAACTGGCCGAGGGCCTGCCAGGGCGGCGTGACTGACGTGGGTCCAGCCGGCACGGCGTTTATTTCGACGACGCCTCGCCCCGCTGCGCCTTGAGCTTGCGCCACAACGAAGCCCGGTTGATGCCGAGGATCTGCGCCGCCGCCGTCTGGTTGCCTTGCACCTCATCGAGTACCCGGCTGATGTAGGTTCGCTCCTGTTCCTCCAGCGTGGGTAGCCGGCCCCCGATCCTGCTCAACTCGAAGCCACCCCGTTTCCGGAGAGACTCTGGCAGGTGTTCCAGCTCGATGCTGTCGCCTTGCGCCATGGCCGTGCCACGCTCGATCAGGTTCTCCAGTTCACGGACGTTGCCGGGAAACGGATAATCCACCAGCAGCGCCATCACCCCACTGGAAATCCGCGTCACCGGCTTCTTCATCCGGCTCGCGTACTTGAGCAAAAAATGCTGCGCGAGCAGGGGAATATCGCCCGTCCGCTGCGACAGTGGCGGAATAGCCAGATTCACCACATTCAGCCGGAAGTAGAGGTCCTCGCGGAAGCTTCCACTCTTCACCGCCTCGTCCACGTCGCGATTGGTCGCCGCCAGCACCCGCACGTCGCATTTCACCGGTCGCGTTCCGCCCACCCGCAAGACTTCCCTCTCCTGCAACACGCGCAGCAGTTTGACCTGCATGGCCGGTGCCATTTCGGTCACCTCGTCGAGAAACAGCGTGCCGCCCGAACTCACCTCGATCAGGCCTTTTTTCAGCGTGGACGCACCGGTGAACGCGCCCTTTTCATGGCCGAACAGCTCATTGGCCAGCAGTTGCTCGCTGAAAGCGCCGCAGTTGATCGCGACGTAAGGGCCTTCGGCCCGCGTGCTGTGCTTGTGCAGATATTTCGCGAACAGTTCCTTGCCGGTGCCGCTTTCGCCCGTGATGAGAACGCTGCAGTCCGTCGGCGCAATCTGCCGCGCCATCTCCAGCAGCCGCTGCATCTCCACATCCTGGGTGACGATGCCTTCACTGTCGCGGTAGCCCTCGACTTCACGGCGCAGCGCATCGTTCTCGCGGCGCAGGCGGACTTTCTCCAGCGCCTCGGCCACCACCTTGCGCACCTCGTCGAGGCGGAACGGCTTGGCAATGTAGTAGAACGCCCCATGCTTCAGAGCCTGTACGGCGGACTCGGCGGTTGCGTAGCCGGTGATGAAAATCACTTCCGACTCCGGCTGGAGTTCACGGCTTTTCTTCAGCACGTCCATGCCGTCCACACCTTCCATGCGCAGATCGGTGAGCACCACGTCGAAACGCTGCGACGCCAGAAGCGTGACTGCGTCAGCGCCGGTCTGGGTGGCGGTGACCTGGTATCCCGCTCTCTCCATCACATGCTGGAGATTGCGCAGCGCGATCTCCTCGTCATCCACAATCAGCAGGCTCGCATCCATCATTGTCCCCCCTTGTCGTCGTCTGCATCTGGCGCAGGCGGGCCGCCCGTTTCCTCTCGCGGCAAGCGGATACAGAACGTGGCGCCCTCGCCCGGCACGCTTCGCACGGCGATGCAGCCGCCATGCTCATCGACGATTTCATAGACCACGAACAACCCCAATCCCATGCCGTGGCCGACATCCCGGGTGGTAAAGAAAGGGTCGAAAATGCGTGGCAGAATCTCCGGCGCAATGCCCGGCCCATTGTCCGTCACGCAGATTTCCACGACTTCGCCGGCGCCCTCGCAGCCCGCGCCCAAGGCCGTGCCTTCCGGTGGTCCGCTGACATGCATGGCCCGGGCGGAAACAAGGATTTGGCCGTTCGGCCCCAGTCCCTCCATCGCATTGCGAATCAGGTTCACGAATACCTGTTGCAGGCGTTGTGCATCGGCCGGCACGCTGAGATCGTCGGGAATGGACAAACGAACGACCGATTTGGCCGCTACTTCGCCGCGCACGAAGCCCACCGTCTGCGCGACCAGTGGCTTGAGCAGCACGGATTCCTTCCGGAATGCCCTTTCGCGGGAAAAATCGAGCAGGGAGCGGACGATGACGCGCGCGCGTTCCGTCTGCTGGTCGATCTGCTCCAGATACCGTTTCTGCGTCGCGCCGTCACACTCGCCGGCCTCCTCCTGCAGGATCTGGCAGGAAGTCGAGATGTTCGACAGCGGGTTGTTCAATTCATGCGCCACGCCGGACAGCATCGTGCCTAGCGAAGCGAGCCGCTCCGAGCGCATCAGCGACTTCTGCCGCAGATCCAGTTCCTTCAGCATGTGATTGAAGGCGGCGATGATGGACAGGATCTCGCGATCATTCGACGGCGCCGCGAGGCTTTCGCGCCGATTCGCGGATATCGCGGCCACACTGGATTCCATCTCCTGCAGCGGCCTGACGACGCGCAGCGACAGCGCACGACCGATCACTACGATCAGCACGGCCATGCTGAGAATGACACCGAGCAGCAGTGTGCGGAATGAAGCCAGGGTCGTCTGGATCTGGCGTCGCTCTGCCCTTGCCATGTCTTCCGCAATGGCAACCAGCTCCTGGCCCAGGGCCCGCACACGGGGCTCCCGTTCGAGCAAGGACGACGGGTCGGCTGTGGCGAAAGCCGACATCTGGCGCTGGTAGCCGCCCAGCAGCGCGTGCAATTCATCCAGGCGGGGCTGCGTGGCAATCGCCGAGAAGTCGGCCCGGTTGGTCGTCAGCAACGACTGAGCAAGCTCGATGTAGGCAGCGTTCTCGGCCAGATCGGCGGCCTGGTGGTGTAGGAAGTAGTTGCGCTCGAAACGGCGGATTTCAAGCACAGTGTTGAACAGGTCGGTGGCGCGCTGTCCCAGGATCACCCGCGCTTCCAGGGTGCGCAGTTCTCCCACGAAAAACAGCGACGCCACCAGAATGATCGCCGCCACCGCGTAATACCCGAGGGTGATTTTTCCCTGCAAGGAATGGCGCAGAAAAGCACCTCGTATAGCAGGAATCACCGATTTTCACCCTCTGTCCATGATCGTCAACACACCCAGTATAGTTGCATATTGCAACAAATTACACGCCGTGCAACAGTCCCGCGGCGATGCGTACTTTTCACTTTTATTACAATAGCTTAAAAACATATCCCACAAGACGGATCGTTGCATTAAGCAACACACCCGCCTCTTCCATCGCCGGAATACACAATATAATCATTTAATAACATACAGTTACAGACGTGGCACGCAATATGCATGTTCAAGCGCAACTTCCACCACGATTGGGCAAACCATGAACGTCATGAAAAGAATCCTCAACGCACTGACCTTCGCCAACGTCAACAATCTGGGCGAACTGCGCTCGCTGCTCCGCCAGGTTGATCAGCCGTCTGCTTCGCAGAAGGATCAGGCGCAGCTTGGTTCGCTTTCCTCACTGTCGCACGCGTCCTCTGCGGCGCCGGGAATCCGGCATGCCCAAGGGGCCTTGTAAGGCCATTCTGCCCGCGCATGCCCTATGACGCATGCCTTATGAATTAACCAAGAAACCTCGAGAGGACGGAATTGTTCGCAGAATTTGAAACCGATATCGCGGCACTCGTGCTGAGCGCCCTTAGCATTGCCGCTTATTACCTTTTCCTCAGCATGAAAGTGCGGGAGAACCCCACCTACACCATCCACGGCGTGCATGCGTTGGCGCGCCGCTTGTGGGTGGCCAACATCATGCGCAACCCCTCCTTGGGCATCATGGGCGTACAGACCCTGCGTAACTGGATCATGGGTTCGTCGCTGATGGCCTCGACAGCCGCCATCCTGATCATCGGTACGCTCACGCTGTCCGGCCAGGCCGAGAACATTACGCGCAGCTGGCACGTACTCAGCATGACAAGTAGCCATGCGGCCGAGTTGTGGATCGTCAAGGTGATGGCCCTGCTGATCACCTTCATCGTGGCGTTTTTTTCCTTTGCGATGTCGGTGCGCCTGGCCAACCACGTGGTGTTCATGCTCAACGTCCCGGAATACGAAGCGCACCACAACCTCTCGCCGGAATCCGTAGCCCGCCGCCTGCACCGTTCCGGCACCATGTTCTCCATCGGCATGCGCGCCTTCTTGTTCGCCATCCCGCTGGTGTTCTGGTTGTTTGGCCCCTATTTCCTGCTGGCGGCGTCGTTCGGCCTGGTCATTACGCTCTATCGGCTCGACCGCAGCGAATCCGAGGAAGCCTCGGGGGCCGGTGCTGGAAGCATGCAGCAGAATGCGCCGGTCGTTTCCATGCACGCCACCAAGTACGCAAAATAAGTCCTTTGCGGCAGGTCGGTCCGGTTCCCGGTTCGACCTGCCCGCGCAAAGCGGACCGATCAGGGACGCGTCCTGTAAAACGTCAACGGCGCGCTGCTTTTGGCCACCGCCGGTTTGAGCTTCCCTACCACGTGCATTTCGCACGGCTTGCAATCGAAGTGCAGGGTGAGTTTTTCGCTGCCGTTGACCAGCGTCAGCGGTGCCGCGCGCACCGTACCCTGCACGCCGGTGACGCCCTTGGCCTGCTTGGGGCACAGCGAAAGCGAATAACGCACGCAGTGCTTGGTGATCATCAATGAAACTTCGCCGGTTTCCTCGTGGCTCTCATACGCGGCCGCAATGACCTGGACGCCGTGCTTCGCGTAGAAATCGCGCGCCCTGTGGTTGTAGACGTTGGCCAGATAGCTCAGCGTGTCCTCAGGATAGTTGGCAGGCGGCTCGACTGCCGGCGCGCGCTGCGGACGCCGATACGCGGCCAAGCGCGCGCTTCCGAGAGCAGCCACCGCTTCGCGGCGCAGGCTGTTGATAAACGATGCGGGGATGAACCACGCTTGCGTAAGGTCCAGTGCGATGCCCATCGGGGCAAAGTGCGTGGTCCCGAATTTACCCAGGTGCTCGCGCCAGGTGGCCTCGGCTCCGGCGGCATCCCTGGCCGGCTCCTTGGCGTGCACCGCACTCACGGTCGCGCTGTGGCCATCCTCGTCGGTCAGGGTCAGCGAGAATCCCTCCGCGGTTTCCTCCAGCCGCAGCCACACGCCAATGCGGCGCGTACTGGACGGCTTGTCGAGCATGCGCATCCAGTTCATGTCGCGATTGCGATTGATCAGGGTGCCGGCGCGCAAATCCCTGAAACTCGCCATCGGGTCCCTGGGGAATACCCGCCACCGGCTCTCGCCCACTTTTTCCGCGCGATTGATCGCAAGCCCGGCCAGGTCTCTCTGCAAGGTGTAGTAGCACAGACCGTCACCGTTGTTGAGCACCGTGTCGGACGAGTCGGTGACAAGCTCGACCCATTTGTCGCCAACCTTGGCGACGTAACCAACGGGCAGCCCGGGATTCTTTGGCGTGTCGAACGCGCCGATATCGTCCTTGCGCCCGCCGACGAAGTAGTCAGTGAACTCACGGTTGAAGTTCTGGTTGGGGTCGGGGGTGAAGGAAAAAGTGGTGCGGCCCGACGACGCGCGTGCGAATTCCGGACGACGCTCGATGAGCTCGTCGAGCAGCGCGCGGTAGTGGGCCGTGATGTTCTTCACGTAGCCCATGTCCTTGTAGCGCCCCTCGATCTTGAAGCTGCGGATGCCGGCATCGATCAGCGCTTCGAGGTTGTCGCTCTGGTTGTTGTCCTTCATCGACAGCACATGCTTGTCGTGCGCGACGATGCGGCCTTCCATGTCGGTGACCTGGTATGGCAGGCGGCAGGCTTGCGAACAGTCGCCGCGGTTGGCGCTGCGTCCGGTATGGGCGTGGCTGATGTAGCACTGGCCGCTGTAGGCGACGCATAGCGCGCCGTGGACGAAGAATTCCAGGGTGCAGCGCGCAGGATCGGTGGCGGCTCGGATCGCGGCGATCTGCCGGAGGTCGAGCTCGCGCGCCAGCACGATCTGCGATAGCCCGACGTCCTGCAGGAAGCGCGCCTTCTCGGGCGTGCGGATATCGGTCTGGGTACTGGCGTGCAGCTGGATCGGCGGCAGGTCGAGCTCGAGCAGGCCCATGTCCTGGATGATTAGCGCGTCGACCCCGGCCTCATAGAGCCGCCATACCTGCTGCCGGGCGAGCTCCAGTTCGTCGTCGCGCAGGATGGTGTTGAGGGTGACGAAGATGCGCGCGTTGAAGCGATGGGCGTGCGTCGTCAGCCTGGCGATATCGGCGATATCGTTGGAGGCCGCCGCGCGCGCGCCAAACGACGGACCGCCGATATACACCGCATCGGCACCGTGGTTGACGGCTTCGATGCCGATGTCTGCGTCGCGCGCGGGCGCTAGCAGTTCGAGGTGATGGGGTTCCACGGGCGGCGTTCCGGACAGCAAAACGTCATTTTACTCGACGGGGTCGCGGCTCGCTAACTGAAGATGCGATTGCCTCGAGTGCGGGGTTCAGCGTGATGTCGTTGCTGACGATGAAGCTGTCCTCGCCCATGTTGAAGTCGCCTGAGCGTCATGGTCGCATAGGCGCCGCAGGTCTCGACTGCGAAATCCGGATCCTGCGCCCAGTCGACGGGGTCCTCCCGTTTCATGTCGCTATTTTCTGCTCCAGCCCATGCGCTGCAAGAACGGCTGGCGCTCGATAAAGTGATGCTGCAGGGCCGCGCTCACGTGCACGACGACCAAGGCCAGCATTGTGTAATTCAGCGTCTCGTGAACCTCGGCGAGCTGGCGGCCCAGCGCCTTGTCCTTGCCGATCAGGTCAGGCAGGGGCAACACGCCGAACCAAACTGTCTGAACGCCCTTGGCAGAACTCATCAGCCAGCCCGAAATGGGAACCACAAGGATCAGCAGATACAGCAGGCCATGCACGATGACGCTGGCGCGGCGTTGCCAGGCAGCCACGCTTGCGGGAAGCGGTGGCGGCATGTGCGTCAGCCGCCACGTTACACGGAATACGGCCAGCATGAACACGGACACCCCGATCCACTTGTGATAGCTGAAAAGCTTGAGCTTCTCCGGCGAAAACGGCAGGTCTGCCATGTACAGACCGAGTGGAAACGCCGCGAAGATCAGCAGGGCAACCAGCCAGTGCAGCACGATGGCGGGCGTGGAATAGCGCATTACGGAAGTCATGCGGTCTCCTTTCTCGAAAGCGTATGCCTGGGCCGCCCGGCGCCGCGCCTCCCGGCAGGCCGCCACCAGAAAAAAATCAGGGCTCGATCCAGCGCGCAGCCGCCACGTCGTCGCTGGCGCGCGCCTCGACCCAGCGCTCGCCTTGCGGGGTCTCTTCCTTCTTCCAGAACGGGGCGCGGGTCTTCAGGTAGTCCATGATGAATTCGCAGGCAGCGAAGGCTTCGCCGCGATGGCTGCTGGCCACCACGACCAGCACGATGGGATCGCCCGGCAGCAACCGGCCGATACGGTGGATCACCGTGACGTCGAGCAACGCCCAGCGCGCGTTGGCCTCATCGACCAGCGCGGTGAGCGCCTTCTCGGTCATGCCCGGGTAGTGTTCCAGCGTCATCGCCGCAACCCCGCTGCCGTCGTTCATGTCGCGCGCCAGGCCGACAAAACTGGCGATGGCGCCGATGTCGGTGCGGCCCTTGCGCATCGCGTCAACTTCAGCGCCAAGATCGAAGGCTTCGCGCCGGACCTGGATCTTCATCGCCTCAACCTCCGGTCACCGGCGGAAAAATCGCGACCTCGGCGTGCTCCGGCAGCACTGCGTCGAGCGCGACGACGTCCTGGTTGACCGCCACCCGAAACGCCCGGTCCGCCGCCAGTTCCTCCGCCCACACGCCGCCGCGCGTCTGCAGCTGGGCAATCAGGTCGGCGGCGGTATTGCCGGCGAAATCCAGCGCCTCCTCGGCCACGCCGAAGCGTTCGCGCAGGCGGGCGAAATACAGGACGCGTAAATTCATAGAAGCAGCTCCGAGAAAGGAATAAAGCGCACCCAGTCGCCCGGCTGCACGGTCTTGCCGATTTCAATGTCGACCAGACCATCGGCCCAGACGCACGAAGTCAGCACGCCCGAACTCTGGTTGGAGAACAATGCCAGCCTGCCGTTGGCCTGCACTTGCGCTCGCAGGAATTCGCGGCGCGCACCGGGTCGGGGCCAGGCAAAGTCCGCCTGTGCGGCGAACGCTCGGTACAGCACGTTGTCCGCGCCCATGCGCTTCAGCAGGAAAGGCCGAACGAACAGGCAGAAAGTGACGAAAGTCGATACCGGATTGCCGGGCAGGCCGATGAAATCGGCGTCAGCCACGCGGCCATAGACAAGCGGCTTGCCGGGCTTCATCGCGACTTTCCACATCTCGACGCGGCCCAGCGTTTCGACCGCGGCTTTCACATAATCGGCCTCGCCGACCGAGACGCCGCCGCTGGTGATGACCACGTCGGCCTCGTGCGCGGCACGGGCCAAGGCCAGCTCGGTCGCGTCCAGCGTATCGGGCACGACGCCAAGATCGATCAGTTCGCAGCCGACGCCTGCCACTAGCCCGGCAAGCGTATAGCGGTTGGAATTGTAGATCTGCCCGGGCTGCAGGGGCGTGCCCGGCGTCACCAGTTCGTCACCGGTGAAGAAGCATGCAACTTTCAGCCGCCGGAACACCGGCAGCCCGGACAGTCCGACAGAGGCGGCCAGGCCCATTTCGGCTGCGCCGATCCGGGTACCTGCGGCGAGAATCTGTGCGCCGGCCTCGATGTCCTCGCCAGCGCGGCGGATATTCTCGCCCGGCCGCGGCAACGCGTTGATGACGACAGCGTCGCCCTCGGCGTCGCAGTGTTCCTGCATCAGCACGGCATCGGCGCCCGGCGGCACCGGCGCGCCAGTGAAGATGCGCGCAGCAGAACCGGGCTGCAAGGGCTGGCCTACCGCGCCGGCAAGGATGCGCTGCGACACCGGCAGCCTGACGCCGGCCGCGGCCACGTCGGCGACGCGCACCGCGTAGCCGTCCATCGCGCTGTTGTCGAACGGCGGCACGGTGTGGGTGGAAGTCTGCGGCGCGGCAAGCACCCGCCCGCGTGCGTCGGTGATCGAAACCGTTTCGGTTTCACTCACCGCGCTTGCGCGTTCGAGTAGGGCATCAAGCAGTTGGTCGGCTGAGAGCATGATTCAGGATGAAGTCCGTGAGGAGTTGAACGGCATCGATATCGATGCGGGGAAAACCGTCAGGCGGCTCGACATCGGCGGCCACCGCCAGAATATTCGGATCGCCGGGAAACAGCCAGGGCTTGGCCGTCTCGGCGCGGTGCACTTCCAGTCTGGGGAGCGGTTCGCGCTTGTAGCCTTCGACCAGCACCAGATCGCAGGGTGGCAGCTGGGCCAGCAGATCATCCAGCAAGGGCGGCGAGTCCCGGTGCTCGAGCAGCAGCGCGGTGCGGTGATCCGACGCCAGCAACACGGCTGCAGCCCCTGCCGCGCGCGCGCGCCAGCTATCCTTGCCGGGGCGGTCGATGTCGAAGTCGTGGTGGGTATGCTTGATTACCGCCACCCGCAGGCCGCGCGCGGCCAAGAGCGGCAGCACGCGCTCGATCAGCGTGGTCTTGCCGCTGCCGCTATAACCTGTGATGCCGAATACTCTCATGCCCGCATTTGCCGTCCCGGCTAGCCTGAATCGGATTATTGGGTTATATTTTTCCATATATAACCCATCCCTGCCAACCACCCGCCACACCCCATGAACGCGCCCGTTCTTACCGATCAGTTTGGTCGCCGCATCGACTACGTGCGACTGTCGGTGACGGACCGCTGCGACCTCCGCTGCAGTTACTGCATGCCGGAAGGGTTCAAGGGCTTCGAGGAGCCCGAGCACTGGCTGACTTTCGACGAGATCGGACGCCTGATCGGCGCTTTCGCCCGTCTGGGTGTGCGCCGCATCCGCCTGACCGGCGGCGAGCCGCTGCTGCGGCGCAACATCGCCGAACTCGCCGGGCGCATCGCCGCCCTGCCCGGCATCGAGGACCTCTCGCTGTCCACCAACGCCACCCAACTCGACAAGCATGCGCTGGCGCTGAAGGCCGCTGGGGTGACGCGACTCAATGTCAGTCTCGATTCGCTACAGCAGGCGCGGGTTGAGCGTATCAACGGGCGCGACGTACTCGCCAAGGTGATGACGGGGCTCGCCGCCGCCCAGGATGCCGGCTTCGCGCCGATCAAGCTCAACATGGTGGCGCTCGCCGGCACCAACGACGACGAGATCGACGAGATGGTCGCATTCTGCATGCAGCGCGGATTCGTGCTGCGGCTGATCGAGGCGATGCCCATGGGCGACACCGGCCGCAACGCCGAGTACCTGGATCTGCAGCCGGTGAAGGCACGCTTGCGCGAAGAGTTCAAGCTCGTCGAAACTACCCTGCCCGGCGCGGGCCCCGCACGCTATCTGGGAACGCCGGACGGCCGCTTCAACGTCGGCTTTATCACCCCGATCTCGCAGCACTTCTGCGAAACCTGCAACCGCATCCGCATCGCCGTCGACGGCACTGCCTACATGTGCCTGGGGCAGGACGAGAAGTTCGAATTCCGCCCGCTACTGCGCGCCGGCTGCGGCGACGCCGAACTCGACGCCGCGATCCTCGAGGCGATCAACCTCAAGCCGGAACGCCACGAATTCCGCGAAGCGCCGCACAAACTGCTGCGCTTCATGTCGATGACCGGCGGCTGAGTCCCGCGCCCTCAGTCCGCACTGACAGTGCGGAAACCGGCGAACGGATCGCGCCGCTCAGGCAGATAAAAATTGCGAAAGCCGGGGCGCTTGAGGCTCGGGTCGGTCACCGGCCCGCCGCCGCGCAGTTCCCCATGCGTATGAAACCAGGGTTGCGAATAGTCGCGATACGGGTCGGCGTCGAAGCCCGGATACGGCACAAAAGGATCGCGCAGCCACTCCCACGCCCCCCCCCAGTTGAAGGCCCGCCGTGCCGCTGCGCGCAGCCATTGCCCAGCCGCGGGCAGACACCGGCCCTGCCATGCTGCATAGGCCTCGGCCTCGTAGCGGTTTAGGTGCAGCATGGGCGCATCCGCACGCAAGGGTAGCCAGCGATCGAAGCACCGCACCTGCCAGCTGCCCTTTTCCCGCCGCCAGTACAGCGGATGACGGGCATCGCTGGCCACGCGCCAAGCCCAACCGGCCTCCGACCACGCAGTCGGGCGCTGATAGCCGCCCGCTTCTACGAATTCGGCGAAGGCCATCTCCGGCACCGGACGCACGTCGATATCGAACGCCGGCACCGGGATCGTGTGGCGCCACTTTTCGTTGTCGAAAATGAAGCCCGCATCGCGGCCGCTGCCGAGTTCCACCTCGCCCGCGGAACATTCCAGAGGCTGCGCAGGCGGCGTTCCGATGACTCGCGGAACTTCGGGCGGCGCATAGCCGAGGTTCTGGAAGGCCATCCACCATGCCTCGATGTGCATCAGTTCATGATACAGACTCAGTTCGGCAAAATAGGCGAGATCGCTGTCGAAGCCGCTGCGCAGGCGGGCCGCCACGGCTGAGGCAACCTCTTCGGCGTAGTCGTCGACCGCATACGGTTGCAGCAAAGGCAGGTCCCAGCGGACGTCGTGCGGCACGCTGGAGGAATCGTAGAGCGCATCGGCCCCCCTCCGCAGGCTGGGTCCGCAGGTGCCGTCGGGCCGCTCGCGCAGGCACCAGCGCTCCTGAAACCAGACGATGTGCCCGTATTCCCACAGCGGCGGGTTCAAATGGCCGGCACGTGGCCCCAGCCAGCCGCCCGCAGGCAGCGCTTCGATCAGTGCACGCAACCGGCCACGCGCCTCTGCCAGACGGTCGATGAGTTGCGTTGCAGGATATCCGCTGACGGGTCTTCGGTTCATGTTATATAAAGCACTGTAGCCACTTCATTCTAGGCGCCCACTCTCGACAGGCGAAATCGGACCATGAGTATCCCCACCCCCAACGACCCTATTCGGCTAACCCAGTTCTCTCACGGCGGCGGTTGCGGCTGCAAGATCTCCCCCGCAGTGTTGCGCGACATCCTGGCCGACACACCCTTTGCCTCGAACCTGGCGGCCGCCTATCCCGATCTGCTGGTGGGCATCGAGCATAGCGACGATGCCGCGGTCTACCGGCTGAACGACGAGCAGGCCATCGTGGCAACCACCGACTTCTTCATGCCCATCGTCGACGACCCCTTCGAGTTCGGCCGCATCGCGGCCACCAATGCGCTGTCCGACGTCTATGCCATGGGCGGGCGCCCCCTGTTCGCGCTCGCCATCGTCGGCATGCCGATCGACAAGCTGCCCAACGAGGTCATCCGGCAGATCCTCGCCGGCGGCGAATCGGTCTGCAAGGCGGCCGGGATCCCCATCGCCGGCGGCCATTCGATCGACGCCCCGGAGCCGATTTACGGCCTCGTCGGCATCGGCGTGGTGAACCCGCGCCGCGTCAAGCAAAACAGCGGCGGCCAAGCCGGCGACCACATCATCCTCGGCAAGCCGCTGGGCGTGGGCATCTACAGCGCGGCGCTGAAGAAGGGCCTGCTGAGCGCCGACCAGTACGCGGCGATGGTCGCCACCACCACCCAGCTCAACACCGCTGGCGCCGACCTGGCCGAAATAGAGGGCGTGCATGCGATGACCGACATCACCGGCTTCGGCCTGCTCGGCCACCTCCTCGAGCTTACCCGCGCGTCGAAGCTGGCGGCCAAGGTCGGACTGGGACGGCTGCCGCTGCTGCCGGGCGTCGGCGAACTGGCGCAAGCCGGCCACATTACCGGCGCCAGCCAGCGCAACTGGGCGAGCTACGGCAGCGACGTGCAAATCGCCGATGGCATCGCCGACTGGCAGCGCGCCCTGCTGACCGACCCACAGACCAGCGGCGGGCTGCTGGTGAGCTGCACGACGGAGTCCCGCGGCGCGGTGCTCGACGCCTTCCGCCGTCACGGCTTTACCCTGGCGACGGAAATCGGCCGGCTACAGGCCGGCAGTCACGTTGCGGTCGCGGCCTGAGTGTCGTTCACCTTCCAGGACTTTCCCGCCGCACGCGACGACTTGCGCGCTGACGTGCTGGCCGGGCTGGCGGCCAGCCCCAAGTCCATCCCGCCGAAATACTTCTACGACGAGGCGGGTTGTCGCCTGTTCGAGGCCATCTGCGCGCAGCCCGAATACGCGCTCTGCCGCACCGAACAGGTCCTGATGGCCGCCCGCCTGCCCGACATCGCCGCCGCCGTCGGCGAGGTGGAGTGCATCGTCGAACCGGGCGCTGGCGACTGCGCCAAGGTGCGCCGGCTGCTCGATGCCCTGCGTCCCACCCATCTCGTGGTCATGGACATCGCCGCTGCGCCCCTGGCCGCATCGGCGCAGGCCGTCTCCCGCGACTACCCCGACCTTGACATCACCGCGCTGGGCATGGATTTCCTGCGCGAACTGGAAGCCACGTCGTCCTGGCTGCCCGCAGGTCAACGGCTCATCTACTATCCCGGTTCCAGCATCGGCAACTTCGCCCGCGACGCAGCGACGGCCCTGCTCGCTCGCTTTCGCCAGCTGGCCGGTGCGGACGGCCGCCTGCTCATCG
>JBLMYH010000196.1:0-8300 GCA_050258175.1 Hyphomicrobiaceae bacterium | reverse complement strand
GCGCGCGTGCCCCAGGCGAGGCACAGCGTGTTCTTCATGTGGCTGCCGAGCGCAAGCACGGGTTCGGGCAGGGCGATAGGCAACTCGAGTTCCAGCGGCGCATTGCCGCGCCCCAGCCTCAAGGGACGCTGGACGCCGGCGATGACGCGATACACCGGATCGTCGGCCGGCCGCACGATGGGGCGGTCGTGGTGCAGGAAGGCGTCGGCGATAGGGGCAAGCCGTGCCTGTGCCTCATGGTTGTCGGTCAGCACCGGCTCGCCGGAGAGGTTGCCCGACGTGGCCACGAGCGGCCCGCCGAAGTCGTTCAACAGCAGGTCGTGCAACGGCGAATAGGGCAGCATGCAGCCGATCTCCGCGAGACCGGGTGCGACAAGGTCGGACACGCCTGCATCGGCGCGCTTCGCCAGCAGCGCGATGGGGCGCGCGGGCGCCACCAGAAATTGTTCCGCATCCGGCGCGAGAAGCACCGCGCGGCGCAGCGATTCGACATCACGGAACATCAGCGCCAGCGGCTTCGCGGGGCGACGCTTGCGCGCGCGTAGCGCGGCAACGGCTTCATCATTCGCTGCGTCGCACAGCAAGTGGTATCCGCCGACGCCTTTCACCGCGACGATCTTTCCCGCGCGCAGCGCAGCGACCGTTGCAGCCAGCGCGGCTTCGTCGCCGTCGCAGGCCTCCTCGCCCGAGACGAACTGCAGATGCGGCCCGCACGCCGGGCAGGCGATCGGCTCGGCATGAAAGCGGCGGTCGAGCGGGTCGTCGTATTCGCGCCGGCAATCGTCGCACAGGGCGAAGCCGCCCATCGTCGTATTGGGGCGGTCGTAGGGCAGGGCCGTGATCAGCGTGTAGCGCGGTCCGCACTGGGTGCAGTTGATGAAGGGGTAACGGTGGCGGCGGTTGCCCGGGTCGTGCAGTTCGGCGCGGCAGTCGCCGCAGACGAAGCCGTCGGGAGGCAGGTGGATGGACCATGCACCGGCCATTTCTGACGACGCCTCATTCAAGCAGGCATGGCTCGATGCTGCGCTGTCGAGGATGGAAAAGCCCCGCACCTGTTCGGCTGTGCAGTCACGGACCTCGAGCGGACCGGGCGCCGACAAGGGCGGCGCGTCGCTCAGCAGCGCGTCGCTGAAGCCCTGCAGTTGCAGGGGCTCGCCCTCGGCGTGGATTTCCACCGTGCCGTTGGCGTTGCGCACCCAGCCGCTAATGTCGTGCTGATGCGCCAGGCGGTAGACGAAAGGCCGGAAGCCGACGCCCTGCACCCGGCCACTGATGGTGATGAACTGCGCGACGCGTTCAGGCATCGGCGGCTACGCGCACGCCGCCCGCCCACCAGATGCGGCAGGCGCCTTCGTCCGACACCATGCAGGGACCAACCGGAGTGCGCGGTGTGCAGGCACGGCCGTAGATACGGCACTGGTTGGGGTAGATCTTGCCCAGCACCACCTGCGCGCAATCGCAGCCGGGCGGCATTTCACCGGCGCGGCGGCGGGCGGGATCGCTGTGGTCGGGGAACAGCAGGCGGGCGTCGTGTTGCGCGAAGGCGGGCTTCAATGCATAGCCGGAGTTCGGGATGATGCCGATGCCGCGCCAGTTGGCGTCGACGATGTCGAGCGTGTAATCGAGCAGGCGGCGGCCAGTGGGATTGCCGCCGGGGTGTGCGACCTCCCGGTAGCAGTTGTCGAGAAAGCGCTCGCCGGTCTGCAGTTGGCGCAGCACCGAATAGAACGACGCCAGCAGCGACTCCGTGCCGAAGCCGGCGACCGCGGCAGGGATCTCGTGCTTGTCGACGACGAAGCGCCACTCCTCCGGCCCCATCACCGTGGAAACGTGGCCGGGCGCGACCAGCGCGTCGAAACCGGGACTGCCCGAATCGAGCAGCATCGCCACCGCCGGCCAGGTCAGGCGGCCGGACAGCAGGATGGAAAGATTGGCGGGAACGCTTTCGGCCAGCATCGCTGCGGTTGGCGCGGTGGTGGTCTCGAAACCCGCAGCAAAGAACACGACCGGTCGCCCGGGGTTTTCCAGTGCAATTTTGCGCGCATCAAGCGGGCTGGCGATCGGCCGCACGTCGGCGCCGGCGGCCTGCGCCTCGGCCAGCGAGCGCACCTCGCCCTTCTTCACGTTCACCGGAACCCGCAGCATGTCGCCGAAGGCAACCAGGATCACGCGATCCTGCAGCGCCAGCTGGACCGCCTGAAAGACGTCCTCTTCCGGGCACACGCAAACCGGGCAGCCGGGTCCGGGTACCAGTTCGAGCCATTGCGGAAGCGCGCCGCGCATGCCGGTGTGGGTGATCGAGCGCTCGTGGCCGCCGCACACGTTCATGATCTTGATCGGGCGGTCGAATTCGAAGGCGTGGATCTTCTCCAGCCAGGCGCGGGCCTCGTCCATCAGGCGGTGGCGCTGTGATATTTCATGCCGTCGCTCTGGATTGCCGGGCGGCGCGACTGGCCGATGGCCACGCGGGCGCGCTGCGCGGCGAGCTGCTCGCGCAGCCAGGTGAGCCATGCGTCCATGCCCATGTCCTTGCGGGCGGAGAGCCGCATCACCGGCGCCGGGTTGGCGAGGTTGCGCAGGTGCGCTTCGGCCTTGTCCGGATCGAAGTCGTCGAGCACGGCCAAGAGGTCGGTCTTGGTCAGCAGCATGGCGTCGGCTGCGCGGAACATCACTGGATACTTGGCCGGCTTGTCGTCGCCCTCGGTGACGGAGAGCAGGGTGACATTAAGGTGCTGGCCGAGGTCGAAGCTCGCCGGGCACACCAGGTTGCCGACGTTCTCGATGAACAGGAGGTCGACGCCATCGAGGTTCATGTGATGCAGCGCGTCGTGCACCAGATGGGCATCGAGGTGGCAGGCGGTGCCGGTCACGATCTGGTGCGCCTGCACGCCCTTGGCGCGAATGCGCTCGGCGTCGTTCTCGGTTTCGAGGTCGCCCTCGATCACCGCACAGGTGAATTCGTCCTTCAGCGCGGTGAGCGTGGCTTCCAGCAGTGCGGTCTTGCCAGAGCCGGGCGACGACATCAGGTTCAGCGCAAGGATGCCGCGTTTGTCGAAATGCTCGCGGTTGTGGGCGGCCTGGCCGTCGTTCTTCGCCAGCAGGCCCTTGAGTACCGAGACCGCGGTCGCGCCCTTGGCGACGGGCTTGAACGCGAGATGCTGGTTGCCGGGGGTGAGGTTGCAGCCGCAGGTGTCACACATGGTGTCTAGGGAATCGGAACAGTGGTGGTTTCGAGTTCGACGCTTTCGAGCAGCAGTTCGTCGCCGGAGATGACCTGGGTATGCCAGTCGCCGCAGGCGCCGCAGAGCAGGCGGTTCATCGCAGCTTCGGTCTCCGCGCCGCAGGTCTGGCAGCGCACCCTGATCGGCGCGGCGACGAGGTCGAGTTCGGCATGCTCCATCCTGCTTCCGGCCGCGGCGAGTGGAAACACGCTCGCCAACAGATCAGGCACCACGCCGGCCAGCGGACCGATGCGCACGCGGATCAGGCTTGCCCGCCATGCATCGGATGACGATGCCGTCTGAGCCTGGCTCGTGCCGTGCTGGCGGATCACGGCGTCCACCTGTTCGACCAGGGCCTGTGCCACAGCAAGCTCATGCACCGCTTTCCTCCAGGATCTGGTCGAGCAGTTCCCAGGTGGTGCGGGCCTCGGACTCGGCAATTGTCTGGATGGCGTAACCGACGTGCACCATGACGAAGTCGCCGACCGTCGGCAGCGTGTCCTGCATCATGAACAGGCTGACATCGCGCCATACTCCCTTGGCCTGGCAGCGCGCGGTAAAGCCGTCGATCGATTCGATCTGCATCGGAATGGCGAGACACATAGGGCGGCGATCAAGAACGACACTTGGGTCAGTATAAGTGATTGGCGGGAGACGGGCTGAATTCGAATATTACGTAATTGTGATTATGAATCAGAAGCTTGAGCGATTTGGTCGGTTGTTGTTCTTGAAATGTGCTGATAGATTCCGGCCATGACAACGAAAACGCTCGTACTCGGCATCGGCAATACCCTGCTCACGGACGAAGGCGTTGGCGTGCATATACTGCACGCGCTCGAACCCGAGTTGGCGCAGTTCTCTGACGTGACGCTGCTCGACGGCGGGACACTTTCATTCACCCTGGCGGGGCCGATCGAGGAGGCCGATGCGCTGATCGTCGTCGACGCGGCCAATATCAAATCCGAACCGGGTGACTGGACATTGCTGGAGGGCGAGGAGATGGACCGATTCCTGATGAGCAATCGCAAGGCCTCGGTGCATGAAGTGGGGCTGACCGATCTGCGCGCGATTGCCATCCTGGCTGGCCACTGGCCGGAGAAACGCGCCATGCTGGCGATTCAGCCGCAGACCATCGACTGGGGCGAGCACCCAACCGCCGCCGTTGCCGCAGCCATTCCGCCCGCCTGCGCTGCGATCCAGGGCCTGATCCGGAAGTGGCAGCATGTCGCTTGACGCCATCCCCGTCCACGTCATCAACACACCGCCGAATGAATCCGGCCTCAGCGGCAATGCGCTGCCGCTGCTGCGCGAACTGCTCGAGCAGGTGCGCCGCCTGCTCGGTGCCGGCGAGTCCTCCGCCATCGATCTCTCTGCCTTGCCGCTGACGCCGGCCGATCTGGACTGGCTGCGCGGAAAGCTCGGCGTTGGTGAGATCAGCGTCACCCTGCAGGCCAATGGCGAATCCACGCTACAGGAAACGGGCTGTCCCGGCGTGTGGTGGGTCACGCATCGCAACGAACAGGGAGCGGTGACCGCGCGGTTCATCGAAGTGGCGTTCGTCCCCGACCTCGTCAAGGCGCACCCCCAGGATGTGGCAATCGGACAGGAACAGCTTGAGTTAATGATTGCCGATCTCTAAGGTGAGTTGAGCATCGTTCGTTTTGCATCAGACGTTTCAGTCAGGAGGCAAGCATCATGCAGGGTCCGTTGATCGACACACTCGCGCGACAAGGTGTCACCCGTCGTACTTTCCTCAAGTACTGCGCCACGCTGGCTTCGATGATGGCTTTGCCGCCTTCAGCCGGGCGCGCGATGGCCGAGGCCCTGGCCGCGACCCGGCGGCAGTCGG
Source organism: Hyphomicrobiaceae bacterium (assembly GCA_050258175.1). Classification (GTDB taxonomy): domain Bacteria; phylum Pseudomonadota; class Gammaproteobacteria; order Burkholderiales; family Thiobacillaceae; genus Thiobacillus. Next base: position 3,230 of record JBLMYH010000196.1, on the reverse strand, counting down.
TGATCTGGTTGCCGTTCCAGGAATGCACCGGGTGCACCGAGTCGCTCACGCGCTCGCACTCGCCGACGCTGGAAGGCATGATCTTCGACATGATCTCGCTCGACTACCACGAGACACTGATGGCCGCGGCCGGTCGCCAGGCCGAGGAAGCCCTGCATACCGCGATGCGGGAGAACGAGGGCAAGTATCTGGTGATCGTCGATGGCTCGATCCCGCTGGGCGAGGCGGGTGCCTATTCCTGCATCGGCGGCCAGTCCAATGTAGACATGCTGAAGGAAGTCGGCAAAGGCGCAGCCGCCATCATCTGCGTCGGCACCTGTGCCTCCTACGGCGGCATTCCGAAAGCGAACCCGAATCCGACCGGTGCAGTGCCGGTGTCAGACATCATCAAGGACAAGCCCATCGTCAACATTCCCGGCTGCCCGCCCATTCCGGTGGTGATGACCGGCGTGCTGGCGCATTACCTCACCTTCGGCGGCCTCCCCGAACTCGACGAGAAGGGCCGGCCCAGGGCCTTCTTCGGCGAGACCCTCCACGACCGCTGCTACCGCCGTCCGTTCTACGATCAGGGCAAGTTCGCCAAGACCTTTGACGACGCGGGGGCGCAGCAGGGCTGGTGCCTGTTCGAACTGGGCTGCAAGGGCCCGGTCACCCACAACGCGTGCGCCACCATCAAATGGAACGGCGGGACCTCCTGGCCGGTGGAATCCGGCCATGGCTGCCTCGGCTGTTCCGAGCCGGATTTCTGGGATGCCGGGGGGTTCTACAGGCCGTTGTCGGCGCCCGCCGATCCGCTCAAATTCGCTGGCGCCGCCGCGGTCATCGGGGCCGGGGCAGGCGTGGCAGTCAGTTTCGCCAACCGGGCCAAGCGCAACGCCGCCAAATCGACGCACGAGACAACGACGCTGGCCGACCTGGAGAAATGAGCATGAACGAACTGCAGCTTTTGACCTGGTTACGCGGCCCGGGCCTCGACATCGCCGTGGGCGTCTTCCTGCTTGGGGGGGTGTGGCGCCTGATGGAAACCTACTCGCTGGGCCGCAAGAAAGACCTCTCCGCGCCGCGCCGCGGAGCGGGCGCATCCGGCCTGCATACCGTGCTGCGGCGCTCGCTGCCGCCGCCCGGCATGCTCAAGCGTTCGCCGATAAGCTATATCGGCGGCTACATCTTCCACATCGGGCTGGCGATCATCGTGTTCCTGGGCGCACCGCATATCCTGCTGATCAAGAACCTTGTCGGCCTGTCGTGGCCCGCATTGCCCTCGCAGTTCATCGGTCTGGCGGCCGTGGTGACGATGGCGGCGATGGTGGTGATGCTGGCAGACCGTATCAACAAACCGGTCAAACGCTTTCTCAGCACCTTCGAGGACTGGTTCACCTGGGCAGTGACCTTCCTCCCGGTACTGACCGGCTGGATGGCGACGCAGCACCTGCTGCTGCCCTACACCACGATGCTGGCGCTGCACATCCTCTCTGCGGAAATCCTGCTCGTGGTGCTGCCCTTCAGCAAGCTGTTCCATGGCTTCACGCTGTTCGGCTCGCGCTGGTACAACGGCAAGGTCAATGCGCATAAGGGGGTACCAGTATGAGCAGGGCCGCGGATACGGCCAGCGACCGACACGATAGCTCCGATATAAGGCTTATGGTCAAGGAGGGAGCGGTATGAGCGCCTCACTCGAGAAAGGCATCCATGCGCTGAAGGAGGTCATCGATGCGCCGATCGCCAGCTATTTCGAAAGCTGCGTGCACTGCGGCCTGTGTGCCGAGGCCTGTTTGTTCTACACCGAAACCGGCGATCCCAAATACACGCCGATTCACAAGCTGGAGCCGCTGCGCCGTGTCTACGAACAGGAATACACGCTGCTCGGTCGACTGGCGAAGAGGGTCGGTCTGGCGAAGCCGGTGACCGACGCGGAACTCGAGCAGTGGCAGGAACTGGTGTACGACAGCTGCACCCTGTGCGGCCGCTGCTCGCTGATCTGCCCGGTGGGCAACGACCTCGTCTACATGGTGCGCAAGCTGCGCGAGGGGATGGCGGCGTCCGGCCACGCGCCGGACGGACTGGTCGAGGCGAGCAAGCGTGCCGTTGAAATAGGCAGCCCGATGGGCGTGCGGCTGCCTGCGGTAAAGGCGCAGATGAAGCACGTGCAGGAAGAGACCGGCATCGAAATCCCGCTGGATGCGGAAGGTGCGGAATACATGGTGTTGATGTCCTCGATGGAGATCATCAACTTCCCGGAATATCTGAGCGCCATTGCCCGCATCATGAAGCAGGCCGGCAAGAGTTGGACGCTTTGCTCAGAGGCGTTCGAAGCCACCAACAGCGGCATCCAGATCGGCGTGTCCGACATTGCCAGGGTGCTCGTCCAGCGCGTCGTGGATGGCGCGGAAAAGCTCAAGGTCAAGACCGTGATCAGCCCGGAATGCGGCCACGCCTACACCGCGCTGCGTTGGGAAGGGCCGAATCTGATCGGCCGTCCCTACACCTTCGATGTGCTGCACATCCTCGAAGTACTGGATGGCTTCCGCAGCCAGGGGCTGCTCAAGACCAAGGGCTTCGAGGAAGCGCGGCTGACGTTCCACGACCCTTGCCAACTGGTGCGGCGCGGTGGGGTACTCGAGCAGCCACGCAATCTTCTGAAGATGGTGGCGAAGGACTACGTCGATACGGACGATCCCGGCAAGATGAACTGGTGCTGCGGCGGTGGCGGCGGCGTGAGCGCCATCGATGAGGCGGAGGAACTGCGTTTTGCCGCGTTCAAGATCAAGAAAAGACAACTGGAGGACAGCGGCGCCAAGACCCTCGTCACCGCGTGTGCCAATTGCCGCATTGTGCTGGAAGAAGGCCTGGAGCACTACCAGATGAAGATCCCGGTGGTGGGGCTGACCGAAACGATCGCCAGCCATCTGGCGGAAGGGGAGTGAAGCCATGGCTATCGACAACGACGTGGCGTTCAAGGTGGCCCTGGACAATCTTTCCCCCGCACAACAGCGCATGGCCGCAGCGCGTTTTGCGGAGAATGTCATGGCACTGAGCAAAGACCACCGGCTTAAGGGCGCGATCAATTCGGCCAAACGCACCGACATCAGTGATGACGAACTCGCCGCCATTCTCCAGGTGGCCAAAGCGGCCAGCGTGGACAGCTACACGCAATGCGGCCATCAGTGCGACTGGAACAGCCAGGCAGGCCATTTTGTGGCTGAATCCGTGCTGGCTTGCGTCAAGCCTGC
>JBLMYH010000195.1:0-7570 GCA_050258175.1 Hyphomicrobiaceae bacterium | reverse complement strand
GATTTGACTTGCTGCGCGCCACTCGGTTCTCCGCCGAAACCACGCGGCATGGCGTACGGGCGGAATGCACGGTGATCACGACAGCGGCCAGACGGCGGCATTGCCTTGGCGCTGCCTTGCGCCGCCCGGCCCGCCCACTGCGCATTGACTCCCAGATGACACCGGCGCGCGTGACGGGGTTATGATGCGGGTCGCACTTGCGGCATCCGACCTGTCGGTTGCCCCGGGCCGAAGCCCGGCTGTACTCATTAACCATCCTAGACGCCTGGAGTCCCGATGCCTGCCTCGTCCGAACCTCTCACCGAAGCCGCGCTGCTGAAAATGCCGGCTTCAGCCTATATGAGCGCGGCACAGCTCGCCTTTTTTCGCGCCCGCCTCGAAATGCTCCGCGACGAAATGCTCAGCAATGCCGCCGACACCGGCGAGCATCTGAAAGAAAACGAGAATTTTGCCGACCCCAACGACCGCGCCACGGTCGAGGAGGAGCACATGCTGGAACAGCGCGTACGCGACCGCGAACGCAAGCTGTTGAAGAAGATCAATACTGCCCTCGCGCGCATCGACAGCGGCGAGTATGGCTGGTGTCTTGAAACCGGCGACCCCATCGGTCTGCCCCGCCTGCTGGCGCGCCCCACCGCAGAATATTCGATCGAGGCGCAGGAACGCCACGAGAAGAAGGAAAGACTGCACGCCTGAACCGGTCACCGTATCGAGATGGACGCCCCACTTCCCATCACACTTCTCACAGGTTTTCTGGGCAGCGGCAAGACCACGGTGCTGAACCACCTGGTGCGCACGCTGCCGCGTACCGCCATCCTCATGAACGAGTTCGGCGCAGTCGCGCTCGACCATCAGCTGCTGCAAAAGATGGAGGGCCCGATGGCGCTGCTTTCGGGCGGCTGCGTTTGCTGCACGATTTCCGGCAGCCTGTCACCGACGCTGAAGAACCTGTGGATGGCAAGGCAGAAGGGCGACATCCCGGCGTTCGAGCGCGTCATCATCGAGACCACCGGCATCGCCGACCCGGCGCCGGTGCTCGACAACCTGCTGCACGACAACTGGGTACGCGCGCGTTTCCGCCTTGACGGCGTTGTGACGACGGTCGACGCGCTGTTCGGCATGGGTCAGCTGGACGACCATTTCGAAGCCGTCAAGCAGGTGGCTGTGGCCGACCGGCTGCTGCTCACCAAGACCGATCTCGCGCCCGCCGACACCGTCGCCGCACTGCGTGAGCGGCTCGCCAAGCTCAATCCGGCGGCCGACATCGTGACGGTGACGCACGGCGAACTCGACCCCGCCGCGGTCCAGAACCTGGGGCTGTGGAACGCCGAGACCCGGTCGCCGGAAGTCGCGCGCTGGCTGAAGCCGCAGCGCTATCGGCCGGCCAGCGCCAGCCCCATCGTCGGAAAGACGCGCCCCGAATTGCACGACGCGCGCATCCAGGCGTTTTCGGTGGTGATCGAGGCGCCGCTCGACCGCTACGGCCTGCAGTCGGCCCTCGGCATGCTGACCTCGTTTCGCGCCGAAAACCTGCTGCGCTTCAAGGCCATCGTGAATCTGCAGGACGAGCCGCAGCCGGTGGTGCTGCACGGCGTGCAGCACGTCCTGTATCCCGAGGTGAGACTCGACACCTGGCCGGACGACGACCACCGCAGCCGCTTCGTGTTCATCGTGCGCGACCTCGAGCCCGAATTCGTCGCCCGGCTGCTGGCCGACTTTACCGGCGCGGCGCGCAGCCACGCCGAACCGGCCACACGGGCGAATCCGTGAACCTGGCCCAAAAAATCCTCGTCGGCGCGATTCGCTTCTACCAGCTGGCGCTCTCGCCCTGGCTGGGGCGGCAGTGCCGTTACCTGCCGACCTGCTCGGAATACGGCAAGGAAGCCATCGAAAAACACGGGGCGCTCAGGGGCAGCTGGCTGGCCGCGAAACGCATCGGCCGCTGCCGGCCGGGTTGTGCCCACGGCTACGACCCCGTCCCCCCGGTCGACCCGCCCAAGCAGTAGAATTCGCCGCCATGCCGTCGCGCCGCCTGCTCTCCTGGCTGTTCGCCCTGACCCTGCTGTTCGGTCAGGCGGCAGCGTTCGCGCACGCGCTGACCCATCTGCGCGTGCATGACACGGGCCTGCCCGACAAGGTCTGCGAAACCTGCCTTGCCCAGGCGCAGCTCGGTGCAGCCCTGCCGCCCAGCCTGTTCGTCCTGGCGACGCCACCCCGCGACCACACCTATGCACCCCGCGCCGAATTCCTGTGCGCCGATCTCGCACCTCGTCCCGCGTGCGCACGCGCGCCTCCCGCTGCGTCAGACGTCTGATTTCCGATGCCTGCGCCGATTGCTTGCGCAGGCGTTCATCTCACGTTGACGGAGTAAAACATGTTACGTCCCGTACTTCTGGCGGCCGCGCTCGCGGCCGCCAGCCCGGCCTATGCCGACGATGCCGACCTCGCCGCGCTGCGCGCCGAAGTGAAGGCAATGAAAGCCGATTACGAAACGCGCATCCAGGCGCTGGAAGCACGGCTCGCCAAAGCCGAGGCCGAAGCGACGGCTGCCGCCAATGCCGCCCAGTCTGCCCCCCCCGCACAAGACACGGCCAGTTCGACGCCCAGCAACCCGGGCGCATTCAACCCTGAAATCTCGGTCATCCTGCAGGGCGGCTATGCCCATCTGAAGGACATCCCCGGGCGCCGCATCGCGGGCTTCCTGCCCAACGGGACGCCGCCCGGCTCGTCGCGCGGGTTTTCGGTCGACGACAGCGAACTGGTTCTGGCCTCCAACGTCGATCCGTATTTCCGCGGCTATTTCAATGCCACGCTGAACGACGGCACGGTCGGCGTGGAGGAAGCCTGGTTCCAGACGTTGGCGTTGGGACAGGGCCTGACCCTCAAGGGCGGCCGCTTCCGTTCCGGCATCGGCTACCAGAACGAACAGCACCCGCACGCCTGGGATTTCGCCACCAACAACCTGATGTACGAAGCCCTGTTCGGTGAAGGCTACGGCAACGATGGCCTGCAGCTCAGATGGGTGGCGCCGACCGATCTCTTCACCGAGTTGGGTGCCGAAATCGGACGCGGTGCGAATTTCCCCGGCACCGACCGCAACATAAACGGCGTTGGCAGCTATGCGCTGTATGGCCATATCGGCGGCGATGTGGGCGACTCACACAGTTGGCGCGGCGGCCTGTCGTACCTGTCGACGCGCGCGGACGAACGCAACAGCACGCTCCCCGACTTTGCCGGTACCGACGTCAGCACCGCATTCACCGGCGACAGCAAGACCTGGATGGCGGATTTCGTCTGGAAGTGGGCGCCGCGGGGCAACCCCACCATCCACAACTTCAAGTTCGCCGCCGAGGCGTTTCGCCGCGAAGAAAGCGGCAGCCTGAACTGTATAGACACCTCGCTGTGCGGGGCCGGCGCATACCAGGCCACCCAGTACGGCGGCTACGCGCAGGGCGTGTACCAATTCATGCAGCACTGGCGCGCCGGCTATCGCTACGATCTGCTTGATCCCGGCTCGCAGGACTTCGGCCTCAACAATGCCTACCTGCCGCGCAGCGATTACAAACCCACCCGCCACTCGCTGATGGTCGACTACTCGCCTTCGGAATTCTCGCGCTGGCGTCTGCAGTACACGAAGGACAAGGCCAACGTCGGGCAGGACGAAAACCAGTGGTACGTGCAGTACATCTTCAGCCTCGGCACGCATGGCGCGCACTCTTTCTAAGGAGCCCCCGATGAAAGCATTCCGTTTATTTGTCTTCCTCTTCGCCGCATGGCCGGCTTTCGCCCATGCCGCGCTCAACGTCTTTGCCTGCGAACCCGAATGGGGGGCGCTGGCCACCGAACTCGGCGGGGATGCCGTCAAGGTATACACCGCCACTACGGCCTTTCAGGACCCCCACCACATCGAGGCGCGCCCCAGCCTGATCGCGCAGATGCGGCGCGCCGATCTGGCCGTCTGCACCGGCGCCGAACTCGAGATCGGCTGGCTGCCGGTGCTGCTGCGGCAGGCCGGCAACGCCGCGATCCAGCCGGGCCAGCCGGGGTATTTCGAGGCGGCGCGCCAGGTTGCGCTGCTGGAGAAGCCGGCCGTCCTCGACCGTGCCCAGGGCGACATCCACGCTGCGGGCAATCCGCACATCCAGACCGATCCGCGCAACATCGCGCGCGTCGCGCAGGCGCTGGGCGCCCGCCTGGCCGAGATCGATCCGGGCCATGCCGCCACGTACAAGGCGCGGCTGGCGGACTTCAACACCCGCTGGAATGCGGCGATGGCCCGCTGGCAGGCCGAGGCCGCGCCGCTCAGGGGCATGTCCATCGCGGTGCAGCACGAGGGCTTTCCCTACCTCGAAAATTGGCTGGGGCTGAAGCAGGTGGCGGTGCTGGAACCCAAGCCCGGTGTCGCCCCTTCGATCGGCCACCTGGCTGAAGTCGCCACACAATTGAAGACATCGCCCGCCAGGGTGGTGATACGCGCCGCCTACCAGGACCCGCGCCCCTCGGAATGGCTGGCTGAACACGCCGGCATTCCGGCCGTCGTGATGCCGTTCACCGTCGGCGGATCCGACCGCGCCAAAGACCTGTTCGGCCTGTTCGACGACAGCATTGATCAGTTGCTGAAAGTCGCGCGATGAACTGGGCCGCCCTCGACCCCGGTCTGCTCGGCTGGCCGTTCGCGGCCGGCCTTCTGGTTCTCGCCACGCACGTCCCGCTGGGGCGGCGGGTGCTGGCGCGCGGGATCATTTTTCTCGACCTCGCCATCGCCCAGATCGCCGTACTCGGCGTGATTGCCGCCCATTCCCTGGGCTGGGAGACGCAGGGATGGCAGACTCAGCTTGCCGCCGCCGCCGCCGCCCTGGCGGGGGCCGCTTTCCTGGCGCGCTGCGAAGCGCGCTGGCCAGAGATTCAGGAAGCGCTGATCGGTTCGTCTTTCGCCGTCGCCGCGAGCCTGGCGGTGCTGCTGCTTTCGGGCGACCCGCATGGCGGCGAGCATCTGAATGAACTTCTGGCCGGGCAAATACTCTGGGTGGGCCCGTCCGAGCTGACCCAGATCGCGGTGGTCTATGCGCTGCTGCTCGGCTTCTGGCGGCTGCGGGGCGTACGCCTCGGGCGAATGGGCTTTTATCTGATCTTCGGAATTGCCATCACTGCCTCGGTACAACTCGTCGGCGTTTACCTGGTGTTCGCCAGCCTGATTCTGCCTGCACTGGCAGTGCGCGGCTGGCCGCCCCGTGCGGGGCTGCTGATCGGCTGGGGGCTCGGCGCAATGGCCTACGCAGCCGGACTGGTGGCCTCAGCGTTGTTCGACTGGCCCGCCGGCCCCGCGATCGTGATGGCGCTCGCCGTGGCAGCGCTGCTTGCCGGGCGCTTATTGCGGTTGCCGGGAAGGGGCGACAGCGCTAGTATCCCCCACTGACTCCCTGAACCGCGCACGCATACTCTGTGGCTCTTCCGTTTTTCAAAAAAGGCAAAGACAAGCCTCCGGCCCCTGCAACGAAGCAGGCGCCTGTCCACGCCCCTGTCAGCGAATCGCCCCCCACCGAGACCCTGCTGACCATGGACATAAGGGGGGGCAGCGGCATCGTGGTGGAAGAAACCAGCGGCGCCCCCCAGTCGCCGGTGGATGAAGCGGCCATCCTGTATGCAAGTGGCCAGTCCGACATGGCAGAGCGTCTGTTGCGGGGCGTGCTGGACACCGGCGATCGCCGCGCCTGGCATATGCTGTTCGATCTTTACTGCATCCAGCGCCACGAGAAGGAATTCGAACAGCTGGCACTCGATTACGCCGTGCGTTTCGAGACCTCGCCTCCCGTCTGGCAAAGACTGGGGGGCAGCGGCACGGGCGGAAAGCCCCAGCAGGCCGAAGTGGCCAGCCTGGAATTGCCGGGCCTGCTCGACAAGAAAGCGACGGCCAGCCTGCGCGAAGGGATAGCGAGCAGCGACAAGAAGGCCGTGGTGCGGATCGACTTCTCGCGCATCGAGATGGTGGACGAAACCGGGGCGGACGAATGCGCCCAGATTCTCGCCGCAGCCCGCAAGGCCAAGCGCAAGCTGCAGGTCAGCGGCGTTGATCGTCTGATCGCTCTGCTGCAGGATCTCGCCCGCGCCACGCACAGTCGCGCCGTGCACTGGCTGCTGCTGCTGGAGCTCTACCAGACGCTCGGTCAGCAGGAAAATTTCGAGGACCTGGCGGTCGACTACGCGGTTCGTTTCGAGGTATCGCCCCCGTCGTGGAGCGAGGTGCAGGCGGCCGAGGTGATCCAGGCCAAATCGGCCGAGCCCGTGGACGACGCCCTGCAGCTTGCCGGCGAGATCACCCCAGCCAACGACAGCGCGCTGCAGCAGTTCAGCAGCTATGCCGCCACGCATAACGAGGTGTTGGTCGACCTGACCGAGGTCACCCGCGTCGATTACGGCAGCGTCGGCCAGTTCATCAGCGTGTTGATGCAATGCCTGGGCAGCGGCAAGGCGATTACCCTGCGCGGCCACAACGCGCTGATCCACGAACTTTTCCGCGTCATGGGCATCGATCAGCTGGCGCAACTCGTCCCGCACCACCCGGACTGAGCTTGCGCGCCCCGTTGACGCAGGCTGCGTCAACATCCGCCCACGTGTAATTTTGGTGCGCTCAATTGGGCCGCCAAGGACGTCAAGCCGGAGACGGCAACCCATCCGGTTGCGCCTTTCGCGGCCCACGTCTTTTTCAGGAACCCCGCTCATGGAACAATATCGCGGCACCACCATTCTTTCAGTCCGCCGCGGCGCCGAAGTCGCCCTCGGCGGCGACGGCCAGGTCACCCTCGGCAACATCGTCATCAAGTCCACCGCACGCAAGATACGGCGGCTGCATCAGGACAAGGTGCTGGCCGGGTTCGCCGGCGGCACCGCCGACGCGTTCACCCTGTTCGAGCGTTTCGAGGCCAAGCTCGACAAGCACTCCGGGCATCTGCTGCGCAGCGCGGTCGAACTCGCCAAGGACTGGCGCACCGACCGCATGCTGCGGCGGCTGGAAGCCATGCTGGCAGTGGCCGATCGGGAGCACTCCCTCATCATCACCGGTAACGGCGACGTGCTGGAGCCGGAACTCGGCATCGCCGCCATCGGTTCTGGCGGCGCCTTCGCCCAGTCGGCCGCCCGCGCGCTATTGGAAAACACCGAACTGCCGCCGCTTGAAATCGTCAAAAAGAGCCTCACCATAGCGGGAGACATCTGCATTTACTCGAACCAGAATCACGTCATCGAAACCCTGTGAGCCCTGTTTCTGCTCGCTGCCTGCTGCTTACCGCTCACCCGCCATGACCCCCAAAGAAATCGTCCACGAACTCGACAAGCACATCGTCGGCCAGGCCGCGGCCAAGCGCGCGGTGGCGGTCGCCCTGCGCAACCGCTGGCGCCGCCAGCAGGTCGACGAGCCGCTGCGGCAGGAAATCACGCCGAAGAACATTCTCATGATCGGCCCGACCGGCGTCGGCAAAACCGAGATCGCGCGGCGCCTGGCGCGGCTCGCCAACGCGCCCTTCATCAAGATCGAGGCGACCAAGTTCACCGAGGTCGGCTACGTCGGCCGCGA
>JBLMYH010000194.1:0-7798 GCA_050258175.1 Hyphomicrobiaceae bacterium | reverse complement strand
CAGTTGCAGAACAAGATCCGTCGCACCAACACCATCGCACGTTAAGACGTCACATGTCTGCGAAACTGGAGTCCCTTTCTGTCCGTCTGCAAGATGTCCTCGGTGAGTCGCTCGTACAGGCCGTGGATCGGCTTGACGAACTGACGCTGATCGTCAAGCCGCAGGCCTATGCGGCCGCGATGCGCACTCTGCGTGATCGCCCTGATTGCCGTTTTGAGCAACTGATCGACCTGTGCGGCATGGATTATTCCGGCTATGGCGATGGCGTCTGGGAGGGCGCGCGCTTTGCCGTGGTGGTGCACCTACTGTCCGTGACGAACAACCAGCGCGTCCGGGTCCGCGTGTTCTGTCCCAATGACGACTTGCCGGTTGTGGCATCGGTGGTCGATATATGGCCGTCGGCGAACTGGTTTGAGCGCGAGGCTTTCGACCTCTACGGCATCGTCTTCGAAGGGCACCCAGACCTGCGTCGCATTCTGACCGACTACGGGTTCATTGGCCACCCGTTCCGCAAGGATTTTCCGTTATCGGGCAACGTCGAAATGCGCTACGACCCAACCCAGCAACGCGTGATCTACCAGCCGGTGTCGATCGAGCCGCGTGAAATCACCCCGCGCATCGTGCGCGACGAAAGCTACGGGGAGGGGCGCTGATGGCTGAAATCCGGAACTACACCATGAACTTCGGTCCGCAGCATCCGGCCGCACACGGCGTGCTGCGCCTGGTGCTGGAGCTCGACGGCGAGGTGATCCAGCGCGCCGACCCGCACATCGGCCTGTTGCACCGCGCCACTGAAAAGCTGGCTGAACACAAGACGTTCATCCAGTCGGTGCCCTACATGGACCGCCTCGACTACGTGTCTATGATGGTGAACGAGCACGCCTATGTGATGGCGATCGAGAAGCTGCTCGGAATCGAGGTGCCTGAGCGTGCGCAATATATCCGCGTGATGTTCGACGAGATTACCCGCATCCTCAACCATCTGTTGTGGCTGGGCGCGCATGCGCTCGACGTCGGTGCGATGACGGTATTCCTCTACGCCTTCCGCGAGCGCGAAGACCTGATGGACTGCTACGAAGCGGTGTCCGGTGCACGCATGCACGCGGCTTACTATCGTCCAGGTGGTGTGTACCGCGACCTGCCGGATAGCATGCCGCAGTATCAGGCGCAGCACAGCCGCAACGAAGCGACGATGAAGTCGATGAATGCCAACCGCCAGGGTTCGGTGCTCGATTTCATCGAGGATTTCACTGACCGTTTCCCGACCTATATCGACGACTACGAGACCCTGCTGACTGACAACCGTATCTGGAAACAGCGTACGGTTGGTATTGGCGTGGTGTCGCCGGAACGAGCACTGGCCCTGGGTTTCACCGGCCCGATGCTGCGCGGCTCTGGTGTCGAATGGGATCTGCGCAAGAAGCAGCCGTACGAGGTTTACGATCGTATGGATTTCGACATCCCGGTTGGCACCAATGGCGACTGCTACGACCGCTATCTGGTTCGGGTTGAGGAAATGCGCCAGTCCAACCGCATCATCAAACAGTGCATTGACTGGTTGCGCAAGAATCCCGGCCCGGTCATCGTCGACAACCACAAGGTCGCGCCGCCCGATCGGCTGTCGATGAAACAGAACATGGAAGAACTGATTCATCACTTCAAGCTCTTTACCGAAGGGATGCACGTGCCTGCGGGCGAGGCCTATGCTGCAGTGGAACACCCCAAGGGCGAGTTCGGTATCTACCTGGTATCCGACGGCGCCAACAAACCCTATCGTCTGAAAATCCGTGCGCCGGGTTATGCGCATCTTGCCGCGCTCGACGAAATGTCCCGCGGCCACATGATTGCCGACGTCGTCGCGATCATCGGCACGCAGGATATCGTTTTCGGGGAGATCGATCGCTGATGGCCAATCCTGATTCGAGCAGCCTTCGGCTGAGCGCTGAATCGCTCGCGCTGATCGATGTTGAGGTTGCCAAATACCCACCAGACCAGAAGCAGTCGGCGGTGATGGCTGCCCTGCGAATTGCGCAGACGGAGAAGGGCTGGCTCAAACCGGAGCTGATCGAATATGTCGCCGCCTATCTCGAGATGCCAGCAATTGCTGCCTACGAAGTGGCGACTTTCTACAATATGTACGACACGCAGCCGGTGGGGCGGCACAAGATCGCAGTGTGCACCAACCTGCCTTGCGCGCTGATGGGGGCCAACGAAATCGTCGAGCATCTGAAGCAGAAACTTGGTATCGACTTCGGAGAAACCACCGAGGACGGCCGCTACACGCTGAAAGAAGGTGAGTGCATGGGCGCCTGCGGGGATGCACCAATGTGCCTGCACAACAACCACGCCATGCACACGCACCTCACCCGCGAGAAGATCGACGAATTGCTGGACAAGCTGAAATGAGTTTGCTCACGCCCACCCATCAGGTCTGCAGTTGGACGCAAGCGCTCGACAACCCGGCGTCGCTTGCGACCTATGTCGCCAACGGCGGCTATCAGGCGCTGCGTCGGGTAGTGACAGAGCAGGTGTCGGGCGACGCTATCATCGCCGAGATGAAGACCAGTGCTCTGCGCGGGCGAGGCGGTGCAGGCTTCCCCACAGGCTTGAAGTGGAGCTTCATGCCGCGCGCGTTTCCGGGCGACAAGTACATCGTCTGCAACAGCGACGAGGGCGAGCCGGGGACGTTCAAGGACCGCGATATTCTGCGCTACAACCCGCACCAACTGATCGAGGGCATGGCAATTGCCGGCTATGTGCTTGGCGCGCGCGTGGGCTACAACTACATTCACGGCGAAATCTTTGAGGTCTATGAGCTCTTTGAGCGCGCGCTGAAGGAAGCGCGTGATGCGGGCTACCTCGGCAACAATCTGTTCGGCACCGATTTCTGCTTCCAGCTACACGCACACCACGGTTACGGCGCCTATATCTGTGGCGAGGAAACCGCGCTGCTTGAATCGATCGAGGGGAAAAAGGGACAGCCGCGCTTCAAGCCGCCGTTCCCGGCCAGCTTCGGCCTTTACGGCAAACCGACTACCATCAACAATACCGAAACGCTGGCGAGCGTGCCTTGGATCGTCCAGCATGGCGGCCAGGCCTTCCTCGAACTGGGCAAGCCCAACAATGGTGGCCCCAAACTGTTTTCGGTATCGGGTCATGTCAACAAGCCGGGCAACTTTGAAGTTCCGCTCGGCACGCCGTTTTCAGAATTGCTCGAGATGGCGGGCGGCGTACGACATGGACATAAGCTGAAGGCGGTCATACCCGGCGGATCGTCCGCCCCCGTATTGCCAGCCGACATCATGATGGACTGCACGATGGATTTCGATTCCATCGCCAAGGCGGGGTCCATGCTGGGCTCGGGCGCAGTCATCGTGATGGACGAAACGACGTGTATGGTTCGCGCATTGGAGCGGCTCTCCTATTTCTACTTCGAGGAATCCTGCGGCCAATGCACGCCTTGCCGCGAAGGAACCGGCTGGATGTACCGAGTAATTCACCGCATCGAGCACGGGCAGGGACGGCCTGAGGACGTGGAATTGCTCAACAGCGTGGCGGGGCACATCGGCGGCCATACCATCTGCGCGCTGGGCGATGCGGCGGCGATGCCGGTGCAGAGCTTTCTCAAACATTTCGGCCGCGAGTTCGAGCACCACATCGAACACAAGCGATGCATGGTCTGAACGGAATTTGACGATGGCTACGCTCAATATCGAAATTGACGGACACGCGCTGCAGGTTGAAAGCGGCGACACGATCATGGATGCGGCGAATCAGGCCGGCATCACCATCCCGCATTTCTGCTACCACAAGAAGCTTTCCATCGCAGCCAACTGCCGCATGTGCCTGGTTCAGGTCGAGAAGGCGCACAAGCCGCTGCCCGCCTGTGCCACGCCGGTGACCGACGGCATGAAGGTCTTCACGCGTTCGGAATATGCCATCAATGCGCAGAAAAGCGTGATGGAGTTTCTGCTCATCAACCATCCGCTGGACTGTCCGATCTGCGACCAGGGCGGTGAATGCGCGCTGCAGGACCTGGCTGTGGGCTACGGCGGCTCGTCCTCGCGCTACCAGGAAGTCAAGCGTGTGGTGCGCGACAAGAACCTCGGCCCACTGATCGCCACCGACATGACCCGCTGCATTCATTGCAGCCGCTGCGTGCGCTTCGGCCAGGAGATTGCCGGGGTGATGGAACTCGGCATGCCGGGGCGCGGCGAACATACCGAAGTGATGCCATTCCTGGAAAGCCAGGTGGCGTCTGAGCTTTCAGGTAACGTCATCGACCTATGCCCGGTCGGTGCGCTGACCAGCAAACCTTTCCGCTATACCGCCCGTTCCTGGGAACTGTCGCGACGCCCGTCGATCAGCCCGCATGACAGCCTGGGCTCCAACCTTGAAGTCCACGTCAAGGACAACAAGGTCATGCGCGTGTTGCCGCGCGAGAACGAGGACGTCAACGAATGCTGGCTGGCCGACCGTGACCGCTTCTCCTACGAAGGCCTCAATACGGCTGAGCGCCTGACGCAGCCGATGATCAAGCAAAAGGGCCAGTGGGTGGAAACGACCTGGCAGGCGGCGCTCGAGTTCGTCGCGGATAAACTGAAAGCAATTCCTGCCGAGCAGATCGGGGCGCTGTCGACGCCATATCGCCCGGCAGAGGAGCTCTTCCTGCTGCAGAAACTGATGCGCGGCATGGGAAGCGGCAACGTTGACCACCGTCTGCGGCAGTCCGACTTCTCGCTCGACGAAAAGGTACGGGGTGGCTTCTGGCTGGGAATGCCTGTGACCTACATGTCGCGGCTCAATCGCATGCTGGTGGTGGGCTCCAACCTGCGCAAGGATCATCCGCTGATGGCGCACCGCATTCGCGAGTCGGTGCGCTGGTATGGCCAGCTCAACCTGATCAACGCGCACGAGGACGAATTCCTCGGCAAGGTGCACGCCAAGCGCATCGTAGCGCCGTCGCAGCTAGCCGCTGCGCTCGCCGGTGTATGCCGCGCGCTGGCCGAACTGAAGAGCCTGCCGGTACCGGATCTCGCCGCATACGGCGTGGCCGACGACACAGCCCGCAAGATGGCCGAGAGCCTGGCGGGCGGCGAATCACGTGCCGTCTTTCTCGGAAACATGGCGCAACACCACCCCAGCTATTCGCAGATCCACGCCCTGGCGCAGGAAGTAGCGCGACTGACGGGAGCCAGTTTCGGTGTGCTCGGCGAGGCCGCAAACAGCGTCGGCGCGGTGGCAGTGGGCGCGGTTCCTCTTCACGGCCCGCTGGGACAGCCGGCCGTGAAGGGGTTGAATGCGCAGCAGATGCTGGCCCAGCCTCTACGTGCGTATCTGCTGCTTGGTGTGGAGGCTGAGCTCGATACCCACGATCCGGTGACGGCTATGGCGAGCATCAACGCGGCGGAATTTGTCGTGGTGATGTCGCCCTACAAGGGCAAGTCGCTCGACTACGCCGACGTGTTGTTGCCGATTGCGCCGTGGACTGAAACCTCGGGCACGTTCATCAACACCGAGGGCCGCGTGCAGAGCTTCAATGCCGTAGTGAAACCGCTTGGTGAAACGCGTCCGGCGTGGAAGGTTCTGCGCGTGCTTGGCAACCTCTTGGGGCTGGCCGGATTCGATCACAACGATTCGAAGGAGGTGCTGGGCGACGCGTTGGGCGACACGCCCCTCGGTTCGGTGCAGGCTTTCCTCTCCAACGACGTCGGCGGCGTGAAGGTGGCACAACCCCAGGCTGCGATAGGGCTAGAACGCGTCGCCGAGGTGCCGATCTACCAGACTGACGCGGTGGTGCGCCGCTCGCCCTCACTGCAGATGACGCTGGACGCGGCGCTCCCGGTGGCGCGCATGCACGGCCGGCTGATCGCGAGGCTGGGCCTCACGGAAAACGGCCGCGTCTCGGTGCGCCAGACTGCCAGCGCGCTGACGCTAAAAGTGCAGCGCGACGATCTGCTGCCCGACACCTGCGTGCGCGTGCCCAGCGGTCATCCGCTGACGGCGGGTCTGGGCCCGATGTTCGGGCCGATCACGGCGGAGCCGGTCTGATGGAGAGCGCTGGTATGGACTGGAGCGCCATTCGAGCCGTCGTCTGGACGCTGGTCAAAATCCTGGCGCTGGTGGTGCCGCTGATGCTGGGCGTGGCGTATCTCACCTATGCGGAACGGAAAATCATCGGCTGGATGCAGGTGCGCATCGGTCCCAACCGCGTCGGTTTCCAGGGCCTGCTGCAACCGATCGCCGACGCGGTGAAGCTGCTGATGAAGGAAATCATCATCCCGTCTGGCGCCAGCCGCGGGCTGTTCATCCTTGGGCCCATCCTTGCCATTGCCCCGGCGCTGGCGGCGTGGGCGGTGATTCCGTTCACCGATAGCCTGGTGCTCGCGAATATCAACGCGGGGCTGTTGTACGTGATGGCGATTACCTCGATGGGCGTCTACGGCGTCATCATCGCGGGGTGGGCGTCCAACTCCAAATACGCCTTCCTCGGCGCCATGCGTTCGGCGGCGCAGATCGTGTCGTATGAAATCGCCATGGGCTTCGCGCTGGTCGGCGTGCTGATGGCCGCGCAGTCGCTCAACCTCACCGACATCGTGCATGGCCAGGCCGGCGGGCTGCATCACTGGTATATCTGGCCGCTGTTTCCGCTGTTCGTCGTGTATCTGATCGCCGGCGTGGCCGAAACCAACCGCGCGCCGTTCGATGTTGCAGAAGGCGAATCCGAGATCGTCGCCGGCTTCCATGTGGAATATTCCGGCATGGCCTTCGCCGTGTTCTTTCTCGCCGAATACGCCAACATGATCCTGGTCGCGGCGCTGGCCACGCTGATGTTCCTCGGCGGCTGGCTGTCGCCGGTGACTTTTTTGCCCGACGGCATCGTCTGGTGGCTGCTGAAGACCGGTTTCGTCCTTTTCCTGTTCCTGTGGTTCCGCGCGACCTTCCCGCGCTACCGCTACGACCAGATCATGCGTCTGGGCTGGAAGGTGTTCATTCCGATTACCCTCGTCTGGATCGTCTTCGTCGGCGCCATGATGCAGACGCCGTATGGGTATCTTTTCCATTGAGCGCGCCATGAAACGGATCACGAATTTCTTCGGCAGCCTGCTCCTGATCGAACTGCTGCGCGGCAGGAGGCTCACCGGCCGCAACATGTTCGCGCGCAAGGTCACCGTGCAGTTCCCGGAAGAGAAAACGCCGCAGTCACCGCGTTTCCGCGGCCTGCACGCGCTGCGCCGCTATCCCAACGGCGAGGAGCGCTGCATCGCCTGCAAGCTGTGCGAGGCCGTGTGCCCGGCGCTGGCCATCACCATCGAGTCGGAGCAACGCGTCGACGGCACCCGTCGCACCACCCGTTACGACATCGATTTGACCAAGTGCATCTTCTGCGGTTTCTGCGAGGAATCGTGCCCGGTCGACTCCATCGTCGAAACGCGCATCCTCGAATACCACGGCGAAAAACGCGGCGACCTCTATTACACCAAGCCCATGCTGCTCGCGATCGGTGACCAGTACGAGGAACAGATCGCGAAAGACCGGGCGGACGATGCGAAGTATCGCTGACATCGCGCATTGATCCCTACGAACATGACCTACACGACAGCGATCTTCTATTTCTTTGCAGCCATCCTGGTGTTTGCCGGACTGCGCGTGATTACGGCGCGTAATCCGGTGCATGCGGCGCTGTATCTGGTGCTGGCATTCTTCACAGCGGCCGGGCTGTGGATGCTGCTGGAGGCCGAATTCCTCGCCATCACCCTGGTGCTGGTCTACGTCGGGGCGGTCATGGTGCTGTTCC
>JBLMYH010000193.1:0-3076 GCA_050258175.1 Hyphomicrobiaceae bacterium | reverse complement strand
CCGCCGGCGTGCTGACCGAGGTGGTTTTCCCTGCCGACGCGCGTATCGAGACCTGGGTCGAACGCGGCAGCGAGGTGCCGCCGTTCTACGACCCGATGGTGGCGAAGCTCATCGTCAAGGGGCGCGACCGCGCCGAGGCGCTGGAGAGAATGCAGCAGGTCCTGGTGCAGACGCGCGTCGCCGGCATCGAGACCAACCTCGGCTACCTCGATCAGATCGTGCGCGATGCGGTCTTCATGGAAGGGCGCCAGACCACGCGCTACCTCAACGCCTTCCACTACCGCCCGGCGACCATCGACGTCATCGAGCCGGGCGTGCAGTCGAGCATCCAGGACTGGCCGGGTCGTGCCGGCTACTGGGACGTCGGCGTGCCGCCGTCGGGGCCGATGGACGCGCTTTCATTGCGCCTGGCCAACACGCTCGTCGGCAACGAAGAGGGCACGGCGGGACTGGAACTGACGGTCGCAGGCCCGACGCTGCGCTTCAACTGCGACAGCGTGATCGCGCTTGCCGGCGCCGACATGGCCGCGGAGCTCGACGGCCGGCCGCTCGCCAACTGGTCCGCGCATGTGGTCAAGGCAGGCTCGCTGCTCAGGCTGGGTTCGATCAAGGACACGGGCTGCCGTGCCTACCTCGCCGTGCGCGGCGGCTTCGATGTGCCCGATTATCTCGGCAGCAAGTCGACCTTCACGCTAGGGCAGTTCGGGGGGCATGCGGGCCGCACGCTCAGGGTGGGCGACGTGCTGCATATTTCGGCGGCGCAGGCCCAAGGCGACGAGAAGGCGCTGCCCGCCGCGCTGGTGCCGGCCTACAGCCACGCCTGGGAAATCGGCGTGCTCTACGGCCCGCACGGTGCGCCGGACTTCTTCACCGACGCCGACATCGGGATGTTCTTCGCCACCGACTGGGAAGTGCATTACAACTCCAGCCGCACCGGCGTCCGGCTGATCGGGCCCCGTCCCGAATGGGCGCGCAAGGACGGCGGCGAAGCCGGCCTGCATCCGTCGAACATTCACGACAATGCCTACGCGATCGGCGCGGTCGACTTCACCGGCGACATGCCGGTGATCCTCGGCCCGGACGGACCCAGCCTCGGCGGCTTCGTCTGCCCGGCGACCATCGTGCAGGCCGAGCTGTGGAAGATGGGCCAGCTGCGCCCCGGCGACACCGTGCGCTTCAAGCGCCTGTCGCAGGAACAGGCCGAGCGCATGGAAGCGGCGCAGGACGCTGCCATCGCCAGTCTGGCTGCACCCGCCGCGCAAGCGCTTGCGGCGGCCGCCGAGCCGTTTGCCGAGCCGGTTCTGCACCGCATCGCTGAGGCCGACAACCCCGTCGCCGTCGTCTACCGTCGCGCCGGCGACAAGTACCTGCTCATCGAGTACGGCCCGCTGGTGCTCGACCTCAACCTGCGCTTCCGTGTGCACGCGCTGATGACGCGGCTGCAGGCCGACGCCGTGCCCGGCATCCTCGACCTCACCCCGGGCATCCGCTCGCTGCAGGTGCACTACGATTCGCGCGTGCTGCCGCTGGCCAGGCTCATGGAACTGCTGCTGGCCGCGGAAAAGGCGCTGCCCGCGATCGAGGACATGCAGGTGCCCACCCGCATCGTGCACATCCCTCTGTCGTGGGACGACGCCGCGACCCAACTGGCGATCGAGAAGTACATGCAGTCGGTGCGCAAGGACGCGCCCTGGTGCCCCTCCAACATTGAGTTCATCCGCCGCATCAACGGCCTCGACAGCATTGAAGACGTGAAGCGCATCGTCTTTGACGCGAGCTATCTGGTCATGGGCCTGGGCGACGTCTACCTTGGCGCGCCGGTGGCCACCCCCATCGATCCGCGCCATCGCCTGGTCACGACCAAGTACAACCCGGCGCGCACCTGGACCCCGGAAAACGCAGTCGGCATCGGCGGCGCCTACATGTGCGTCTACGGCATGGAAGGCCCCGGCGGCTATCAGTTCGTCGGCCGCACGCTGCAGATGTGGAACCGCTGGCGCCAGACCGCCGCGTTCACCGACGGCAAGCCGTGGCTCTTGCGCTTCTTCGACCAGGTGCGCTTCTTCCCGGTGAGCGCGGACGAGCTTCTAAAGATCCGCGAGGACTTCCCGCTCGGCCGCTACCGGCTGAAGATCGAGGAAACGACGTTCAGCCTGCGCGACTACAACGCCTTCCTTGCGGACAACGCCGGGTCGATCGCTGCCTTCAAGGCGCAGCAGCAGGCGTCGTTCGACGCCGAGCGCGAGCGCTGGCGCGCCAGCGGCCAGGCCGAGTATGCCAGCGACCTGACCGTGGCCGAGGCCGCCCCCGACAGCGAACTCGACCTGCCCGAGAACGGCCGCGCGCTCGCCAGCCACGTCGCCGGCAACGTGTGGAAGGTCGAGGTCGCGGAAGGGGCCGAAGTGAAGCGGGGCGACACGCTGGTCATCGTCGAGTCGATGAAAATGGAGTTCGCCGTGCTGGCGCCGTGCGACGGCCGCGTCCACAAGGTGTTCTGCCGCGAGGGCGGCCAGGTGAGCGCCGGGCAGGATCTGCTGGTGCTGGTGAGCGAGTGAGGTGCGCAGCATGAATTACTCGCTCGACCTCGCCAGCCTGCGCCAGCGCTACCAGTCCGGCGAACTGACCCCGCTCGCCCTGGTGGAGGAACTGCTCGCCCGCATGGCCGGCGAGGACAGCCACCACATTTGGATCAGCCGCCTCGACGCCGATGCCCTGCGCGCCTATGCCAGCAGGCTTGAAGGCAAGGACCCGGCGACGCTGCCGCTCTACGGCATTCCCTTCGCGATCAAGGACAACATCGATCTCGCGGGGTTGCCCACCACCGCCGCCTGCCCGGAGTTCGCCTACGCGCCCGAGCGCAGCGCCACGGTCGTGCAGCGCCTGGTTGACGCCGGCGCGATCCCCCTCGGCAAGACCAACCTCGACCAGTTCGCCACCGGCCTGAACGGCACCCGCTCGCCCTACGGCGTCTGCCGCAATGCCTTCGATCCCGACTACATTTCCGGCGGCTCCAGTTCCGGCTCGGCTGTCGCGGTGGCGCTGGGTCTGGCGAGCTTTTCCCTCGGCACCGACACCG
>JBLMYH010000192.1:0-6012 GCA_050258175.1 Hyphomicrobiaceae bacterium | reverse complement strand
GTCGGTGACCAGCACCTTTTCCAGGGCCGGGTCGTCCAGCACCGTGCCAGCCGCGCCGGCAAACATGCCGTGGGTGGCTGCGGCAAACACCCGCTTCGCCCCCAAGGCCTTGCAGGCGGTGGCGGCGCGCGCCAGGGTGGTGCCGCTGCTGATGAGGTCGTCGATGATCAGGGCAGTCATGCCGCTGACCTCGCCGACGACGGCCTCGCCGGACACCACCCCTTCGCTGCGGCGCTTTTCCATGAAGGCGGAACCCACCGGGCCGCCAAGCGCGCGGGCGAGGGAATCACGCAGGGCATCCGCCCGCTTGACGCCACCGGCGTCCGGCGACACCACCACGACGGCTTCGTCCCCAAGCCGTGCGGCGAACCAGGCGACGAACAGGCTGCGCGCCTCGAGATGCTCGGCCGGAATGCGGAAGGCGTTCTGGTAGGCAGCAAGGTTGTGCACGTCGAGCGTCACCATCCGATCCGTGCCCACCGCCTCGAACAGCTGCGCGACATAACGGCTGCCGACCGGGTCGCGCGGCTTGCTGCGACGGTCCTTGCGCGAATAGGCGAGATAGGGGCAGACGGCGGTGACCCGTGCGGCCGAGGCGTCCTTCAGGGCGGCGATGAAGAACAGCAGGCGGACCAGCTTGTCGTTCGCGCTCATTCCCGGCTCGCCATAAAGCGAATGGAGGACATAGACGTCCCGGCCACGCACGTTTTCCAGCGGCCGCGCCTTGTGCTCGCCATCCTCGAATTCGCGCTCCTCATGGCGGCCAAGCGCCAGCCCCAGGGCCGTGGCCACCCGTTCGCCATAAGGGCGACTGGCGTCCAGCGCGAACAGGCAAACATCATCTGCGGTCATCGAACGGTCTCCGAAGGCGCCTGAAGCGCTGGCATCGTTTCAATAATATGCCAGACTCAAAAACGGATGTGTCCGGGAGAAAGGCAAGAGAAAATCATGCAGCCCAAGGAATGTTTCTACCAGGCGACTTTCGGTTATTGCTGGCTGGAGGGCGAGCAGTGGCTGTTCCAGGCGGTGGACGTGAGCGAGAAGCCGGTGGGCGAACCCGTCAAGGTCGAACTGGCCGAACTGGTTTTTCACCACGATCAGGACGAGGAACTGCATTAGCAGGTCCTGCGCTTCGCATTCCCTGCATCGACCACCGGAGCCTGCGCGCATGAAGCCATCGACCGACACGCCGGATCGCGAGCGCTGGCGCTTGCAGGCGGGTGACGTGCTGCTGGTGACGGACATCCAGAACGACTTTCTCCGCGGAGGCAGCCTGGCGGTCGCGGGCGGCGACGCGGTGATTCCCGTGCTCAACCGCTATATTGGAGAATTCGTGGCCAGGGGCCTGCCGGTCTACGCCACGCGCGACTGGCATCCCGAGGGGCATTGCTCCTTTCATGCGCAGGGGGGGCCGTGGCCGGTCCATTGCGTGGCGGGAACACCGGGTGCGGCATTCGCGCCGACGCTCACGCTGCCGCCCGACGTCACCGTGATCTCCAAGGCGACTTCGCAGGACAAGGAGGCCTATTCCAGCTTTCAGGGCACCGATCTGGACAGCCGCTTCCGCGCAGCCGGCATTCATCGGCTGTTCATCGGCGGGCTGACCACCGACTATTGCGTGCTCAACAGCGTGCGCGATGCCCGACAGCTCGGCTATGACGTGTTCGTGCTGGCCGACGCCATCCGCGCCGTCGACGTTCAGCCCGGCGACGGACAGCGCGCCGAGGCGGAGATGGGACGCCTCGGCGCGCGGCGCATCACGCTGGGCGGCCTGGTTCGATGAACCCCACGACCAGCGTCCTGCTCACCGATCTTTACCAGCTCACCATGCTGCAGGGCTATCACGACGCCGGCATGGAGGATATCGCAGTGTTCGAATTCTTCGTGCGCAGGCTGCGCCCAGGGCGCGGTTTCCTGCTGGCGGCTGGGCTCGAACAATGCCTGACGTTTCTCGAGCAACTGCATTTTTCCCGCAAGGAGCTGGAATGGCTCGCGTCGACCGGGCGTTTCAGCGAGGATTTCCTGGTCTCGCTGCAAACGCTGCGCTTCACCGGCGACGTGCATGCCATGCCGGAGGGTACCGTATTCTTTCCCAACGAGCCGATCCTGCGCGTGACGGCGCCGATCGCGCAGGCGCAGCTGGCCGAGACGCGGCTGATCAATCTGCTGCATCTGCAGACCCTGATCGCCTCCAAGGCGGTGCGTTCGGTGTTGGTGGCGCCGGACAGCCTGCTTGTGGATTTCGGCCTGCGTCGCGCCCACGGCGCGGAGGCGGGCCTGCTGGCAGCGCGGGCGAGCTACATTGCAGGGTTCACCGGCACCTCGACGGTGCTGGCCGGGCAGCAGTTCGGCATCCCGCTGTTCGGCACCATGGCCCATTCCTTCATCCAGGCGCACGAGGACGAGGCGCTGGCCTTCGAGAATTTTGCCCACGCGCAGCCCGACAACGTGGTGCTGCTGATCGACACCTGGGATACCGAGGCGGCGGCGCACAAGGTGGTTGCGCTGGCGCCTCGTCTGGCCGGCGCCGGCATCCGCATCAAGGGCGTGCGCATCGACTCCGGCGACCTTGCCGAGCATGCGCGCAAGGTCCGCCGCATCCTGAACGCCGGCGGGCTCGACCACGTCATCATCTTCGCCAGCGGCGACGTCGACGAATACGCGCTGCGCGACATGCTGGCCGGCGGCGCGCCCGTGGATGGCTTCGGGGTCGGTACCCACATGGATACGTCGAGCGACCTGCCTTACCTCGATTGCGCCTACAAGCTGCAGGAGTATGCCGGCCGCGCCCGCCGCAAGCGCTCCGAGGGCAAGGCGACCTGGCCCGGGCGCAAGCAGGTGTACCGCACGCTGGACGCCGATGGCCGCATGGCGGGGGATGTCGTGACGCTGGAAA
This sequence comes from Hyphomicrobiaceae bacterium, assembly GCA_050258175.1. Lineage (GTDB taxonomy): Bacteria > Pseudomonadota > Gammaproteobacteria > Burkholderiales > Thiobacillaceae > Thiobacillus. Next base: position 3,116 of record JBLMYH010000192.1, on the reverse strand, counting down.
GTGACGCGCAGCCGGGCGAGCCGCTGCTGATCCCGGTGATGCGCGGCGGACGCCGCCTGACGCCGCCACCGGCCCTGCAGGAGATCCGCCGCCATGCCATGGCAGGTCTTGCCTGCCTGCCGGAACCCTTGCGTCGTCTTGAAGCCTTCGATTATCGGGCGGAGATTGCTCCGGTGCTGCACGCGCTCGCGGCCGAGGTCGATCGCGCCGAGCATGATCCTGTCAGAACGACTAGATTGAAACCATGACGACCCTGCAGCCGCTTTCTCCCGACCGCCTCTATCGCCCCTGCGATATCGAGCAATTCACGTTCGCGACCACCGCCGAACTCGACGACCTGAGCGAGAGCATCGGCCAGTTGCGCGCCATCGACGCGGCACATTTCGGCATCGGCATGCGCCATGCGGGCTACAACCTCTACGTCATGGGTCAGCCCGGCAGCGGCAAGCGCACGCTGATCCGGCAGTTGCTCGATCAGCGCGTGGCGACGGAAGCCAAGCCGGCCGACTGGTGCTATGTCCACAACTTCGGCCATCCGCACAAACCACGCGTGATCCAGCTGCCGGCCGGCATGGGCGCGCGGCTGCATGCCGACATGCAGCGACTGGTGGCAGAACTGCAGGCGACGATTCCGGCGGTGTTCGAAGGCGAGGAATACCGGCGCCGCCTGAGCCAGATCGACGAGGACTACGGCGAACGCCAGACCCAGGCATTCGTCGCGGTGGGCGACGAAGCCGGCAAGCAGGGCATTACGCTATTGCGCACCCCGAACGGCTTCTCGTTCGCGCCGTCCAAGGGCGACGAAGTGATGAACCCGGATGAGTTCGACAAGCTGCCGCAGGAAGAGAAGACGCGCATCGAGCAGGCAATCGCCAGCCTGCAGGAGAAACTGGAGAAAGTCGTCCTGCAGGTCAATCAATGGCGGCGCGAGCGCATTCAGCGCATACGCAAGCTCAACGAAGAGGTGGTGCTGTTCGCCGTCGGTCACCTGATCGACGACCTGCGCCGGGACTATGCGGTTTTCCCGGCGGTGTGCGACTACCTCAACGAAGTGCAGCAGAACGTCATCGAGAGCATGGACGAGTTCCGCAAACCCAGCGAGGCCCCGTCCGGCCTGGCCGCTCTGACCAGCCAGGCGTCCGATTTCAGCCGTTTTCGCGTCAACCTGCTGGTGGGGCGCGAGCCGACCGACGGCGCGCCGGTGGTGTACGAGGACCATCCCACCTACCAGAACCTGATGGGGCGGGTCGAGCACGTCGCCCAACTCGGTGCACTGGTCACCAACTTCATGCTGATCAAGCCGGGTGCGCTGCACCAGGCCAACGGCGGCTACCTGCTGCTGGACGCCTTCAAGCTGCTGAGTCAGCCATTTTCCTGGGAGGCACTGAAGCGCGCGCTCTCCACCCACGAAATTCGCATCGAGTCGCTGGGACAGATGTACAGCCTGGTCAGCACCGTATCGCTGGAGCCCGAGCCGATCCCGCTCGATGCCAAGGTGATCCTGATCGGCAACCGCATGCTGTACTACCTGCTCGCCCAGTACGATCCGGAATTCGGTGAGCTGTTCAAGGTGACCGCGGATTTCGAGGATGAAGTCGAGCGCAGTGCGGACAACGACCTGTTGTACGCACGCCTGATCGGGACCCTGGTGCGCAGGGACAAGCTGAAAGCGTTCGATCGCGGTGCAGTGGCGCGCGTGATCGAGCACAGCGCGCGTCGCGCCGAGGATGCCGAGAAACTCTCCACCCACATGGAGAGCCTGGCGGACCTGGTGCGCGAAGCCGATTACTGGGCAGCGCAAGACGGGCGCGAGGTGGTGGAGCGTGGCGACGTCGAGCGCGCGATCGAGGCGCAGATCAGGCGTTCCGACAGGCTGCGCGAGCGCTCCCATGAAGCCATCCTGCGCGGCATCCTGCACATTGACACCGACGGCGAGCGGGTGGGTCAGGTGAACGGCCTGTCGGTGTTTCAGCTTGGCGACTTCAGCTTTGCCCAGCCTGCGCGCATCACCGCCAACACTCGGCTGGGCGAAGGCGAACTGGTCGACATCCAGCGCGAGGTCAAGCTGGGCGGCTCGATTCACTCCAAGGGCGTGCTCATCCTGGCCTCCTTCCTGGCGTCGCGCTACGCGGCCGAACGGCCGCTGTCGCTGGCGGCGAGCCTGGTGTTCGAGCAGACCTACGGCCAGGTGGAAGGCGACAGTGCCTCGGTGGCTGAACTGTGCGCGCTGCTGTCCTCGCTGGCGAACGCGCCGGTGCGGCAGTCGCTGGCGGTGACCGGATCGGTCGACCAGTTCGGCCGGGTCCAGGCGATCGGCGCCGTCAACGAGAAGATCGAGGGCTACTTCGACATCTGCAAGAGGCGCGGCCTGACCGGCCGGCAGGGCGTGCTGATCCCGGCGTCCAACGTGACGCACCTTATGCTGCGCCGCGATGTGGTCGAGGCTGCGGCAGCCGGGCGCTTCCATATCTACGCCATGGAAACGGTCGACGACGCGCTCGAATTGCTGACCGGCATTCCGGTCGACGCGCCCGCCGTCGAGGGCAGCCTCAACCAGCGCGTGGCGCAGCGGCTCGAGCGCCTGGCCGAGCTGCGACGCAAGTATGCGAAGAAAGCCGAATCCGGCGGCAAGGACGGCCATGCGCACGACGACGCATGAGCGGCCTGCCGGACTCCGGATCTGGGTGGCGCTGGACGAATCGCCGCGCAGCACCGCTGCCTTGACGGCCGCGGCCGCCCTGGCGGAAGAACTTGATGCGGAACTGGCCGGGCTGTTCGTCGAGGACGTCAACCTGCAGCATCTGTGCGGCCTGCCGTTTGCACGAGAATTCAGCGTCCTGACCGGGGCCGGGCCTCCGCTTTCGCAGCTTGATCTGGAGCGGACCTGGCGCCACCAGGCGGCGAGCCTGCAACGCCTGCTGGCGGAGGCAGCCGGGCGCCAGCGCCTGCGCTGGTCGTTCCGCGTGGCGCGCGGCAGGGTGTCGGCCGAGATGCGGACGCTGGCACAGTCGTTCGACCTGGTCGTGCTGGGCAAGCAGGCCGGCAACCGGGTGGTGGCGGTCACGCGCGCGACGACGCGTTTCGTGAACCACCGCGAGACGCCGCGCCTGGGGCCG
>JBLMYH010000191.1:0-14747 GCA_050258175.1 Hyphomicrobiaceae bacterium | reverse complement strand
CACCGATTTCTTGACGTCGTCGCCGGAGAACAGCAGCCGTCCGAGAATGCCGCGCAGCACCTGCTCGTCGTCGCCCGCCTGCGTCCATTGGTGCATCCAGTCGGTGAGGTTGAGATCCATGTCGAAGTCGGCGACGTGGTCCTGCGAGAAGTAGCCGACGTTGGCGTTCTCGCTCCAGCGCACCTCGCCGAACTGCGGCGCGAGCTCGCCCATCAGCAGCTTCATCAGCGTCGATTTGCCGACGCCGTTGCCGCCGATGACGGCCATCTTCTCGCCGGCCTCGAGCGAGAAGCCGAGGTTGGTGAACAGCGGCGTGCCGTCATAGCCGAACTTGAGGTTCTCGACCTCGAGCGCGCGGCGATGCAGCGTCTTCTCGGGCTCGAAGCGGATGTAGGGGTTCTGCCGCGAACTGGGCTTGAAGTCCTCGATCTTGATCTTGTCGATCATCTTCATGCGGCTGGTGGCTTGGCGCGCCTTCGACTTGTTGGCCGAGAAGCGGCGCACGAATTCCTGCAGTTCGGCGACCTTGTCCTTGGCACGCGCATTGGCCGCGGCCTGGCGCGCCTTCGCCTCGCTTGAAGCCAGCATGTAGTCGTCGTAGTTGCCCGGGTAGACCTTGATGGTGCCGTAGTCGAGGTCGGCCATGTGGGTGCAGACCTGGTTCAGGAAGTGGCGGTCGTGCGAGATGACGATGATGGTGGCGTTGCTCTCGTTCAGCACGTTTTCCAGCCAGCGGATGGTGTTGATGTCGAGGTTGTTGGTCGGCTCGTCCAGCAGCAGGATGTCGGGCTGGGAGAACAGCGCCTGCGCCAGCAGCACGCGCAGCTTGAAGCCGGGCGCGATCTGGCTCATGGTGCCGCTGTGCTGCTCGGTGGGGATGCCGACGCCGAGCAGCAGTTCGCCGGCACGCGCTTCGGCGTCGTAACCGCCCATCTCGCCGAACTTGCCTTCGAGCTCGGCGGCGTGCAGGTAGTCGTCCTCGCTCGCCTCCGGGTTCATGTAGATGGCGTCCTTTTCCTGCATTACGCGCCACATCTCGGCATGGCCCTGCAGCACCACGTCGAGCACGCGCTGATCCTCGTAGCCGAACTGGTCCTGGCGCAGCCACGCCATGCGCTCGCCGGGGTCGAGCGAGACGTTGCCGGAAGTCGGCTCCAGCTCCCCGGCCAGGATCTTCATGAAAGTCGACTTGCCGCAGCCGTTGGCGCCGATCAAGCCATAGCGGTTGCCGTCGCCGAACTTGACGTTGACGTTCTCGAACAGGGGTTTGGCTGCGAATTGCAGGGTGATGCTGGAAGCGGTGAGCACGGAAGCGTTCCTGGGATACGGGAAAAACGCGGCATTTTAACACCGCGCCGCCTCTCGCTCCGGGAGGCGGCCCCGTTGAAGGTGTTGCCAGCTGCTAGGCGTTGCCGTGCAGCGCCGGATGGTCGGGGGTGGGCCGGTCCAGGTAATAGCCCTGCACCAGGTCGACGCCGAACTGGCGCAGCAGCGCGAGCGTCCTGCCGTCCTCGACGTATTCCGCCACCACGGACTTGCCGAGCCCGAGCGCGACGCTGACCATGGCCTGGACGAACACCTGGTTGTCGGGCTCGCTGGGCAGGTCGCGGATGAAAATGCCGTCGATCTTGATGGTGTCGACGTGCAGGTGCTTGAGGTAAGCGAACGAAGCGAAGCCGACGCCGAAATCGTCGAGGCAGACGCCGCAGCCGAGCCGGCGCAGCGCCTCGATCATGCGCTGCGCATCATGCAGGTCGGAGACGGCCGCGGTCTCGGTGATTTCGACGATCAGGCGGCTGGGGTTGACGCCGGTCCGGCGCAACGCGTCGCTGATGTATTGCGGCAGGCCCGGTTCGGACAGCGAGCGCCCCGACAGGTTGAACGCGATCGACGGGATCGCCGGATCTTCCGCCAGCCGGCGCAGCGTTTCGTGGATCACCCAGCGGTCGATGTCGAGGATGCGCCCGCTTTTTTCAGCCAGCTGGATGAAGTGGCCCGGCATGATGAGGTGGCCAGGGTTGCGCTCGTCGGTCATGCGGATGAGCGCTTCCAGATGCGACAAGGTGCTGTCTTCGGCGCGGTACACACCCTGAAAATGCAGCTGGAACAGGCCGTTGTCGAGCGCGCTGCTGATGCGCTCGCCCCAGGAGAGCCGGCTGCGCATTTCGGTGTCGGCCTCGTTGTCTGCGCGGAAAACGCGCCAGGTGTTCTTGCCGGCGCTCTTGGCCTGGTACATGGCAATGTCGGCGCGTGCGACCAGGTCGTCGGCGTCGGTAGCCTGCCCGGGATAGTAGGCGATGCCAAGGCTGGCGGTGAGCCGCAGATTCTGCCCTTCGAAGCGGAAGGGGATTTGCGCGATCGCGCGTACGACCCGGTCGGCCAGCGCTTCGGCCTCGTCCGCCCGAACCGAAGGCAGCAGGATCGCGAACTCGTCGCCGCCAAGTCGCGCCAGCACTTCATTGCGCCGCACCAGGGTACCGATTTCGCTGGCGACCCGGATCAGCAGTGCGTCGCCGGCGCGGTGGCCGTAGCTGTCGTTGATGGTCTTGAATTCGTCGAGGTCGAAGAACATGACCGCACACTGCGTCTGGTGGCGGTCGCTGTCCAGCATGGTACGCGCCAGTTCCTGCTGGAAGCGGTGGCGGTTGTAGAGTCCGGTCAGCGCGTCGCGCTCTGCCAGATACACCAGCTGTTCAGCCGTCTGGCGTTCGCGCGTGACGTCTTCGTAAACCCAGAGGTGGCCGATGAAACGACCTTCGCGATCGCGTACCGGGTAATCGAGCTCGGTGATCACGCGGCCATCGCTCATCTGGATTTCATAGTTCTCGGACGGCTCCCGCGTATCCAGTGCCGACTGCAGGTGCATGGCGAAATGATCGGGATGCGCCAGCATCGACGTCGACTTCGCCAGCACCTCATGCACCGGCAGCCCGATCAGGCCGGTTGTCTCGTCGAGCATCCACATGCGGGTGAACGCGGGATTGTGGTAAATCACCCGGCCGTCGGCGGCGGCGAACAGAATGCCGAGGTTCATCGCGGACAGCAGCGAGACGAGGCGCGCACGCTCCTGCTCGGTTTCTTCCAGGTAGCGGCTTTTCAGGTTCTCCGCCGTGCGCAGTTCGGTGATGGCCTGGCGCAGGTTGGCCTCGGTCGCCTTGAGGTCGTCGATGCTGTGGATGCTGGCACGGATGCCCTGATACACGCCGCCGTAGTCGTGAATCGGCTGCCAGTTCACCGCTGCCCAGAAATGGCCGCCGTCCTTGCGGCAGATCCGCAATGCGTAGCCCTGGCCAGAGGTGCCGCGCAACGCCTGCCGCAGCTTGACCTCGGCTGCCGCGCGGTCATCCGGGTGAATGATGTCGGTCGGGAAATCCATCTGCCCCATGCATTCGCCGACGCTGTGGCCGAGCATGCGTTCGACCGAGGGGTTGATCCACAGTAGCTTGCCTTCGGGCGAGAGCCAGAACTCGAGATCGTGGGTGTAATCGGCGATGGCGTGAAAGCGTGCCTCGTTATCACGGGCGCGGTCGATGTTGAAACGCACCGACTCGGCCATCCGGTTGAACGTGTCGATCAGTTGGCCGATTTCATCTTCGCCCGCGCCGCTCAGTTTGACGTCCAGATCGCCCTGCGCCATGCGTTTGCTGGCGCGGGTCAGCGCATCGAAACGGCGAATCACGCCGCCGACCGACAGGGCCAGCAGAATGCCGGTCAGCAGCAGGGCGGCTGCGGCAATCAACAGGCTTTGCCGGAGGTAGCGGCTGCGCGCCTGCTGGATGAAATCGCCCGACAGCACCAGGGCGACGTTGCCATAGTGCTGGTTGGAGAAATCGACCGGCTGGGACAGCCGGAAGTCGGCTTTGGTGCCGACGCCCCCGGCCTGGTGCACGATCCGCTGGCTGCTGTCGCGCACTTCAATCATCTTCAGGCCGCCCTCGCGCTGAAGGGTTTCTACGATGTCGTGGACGCTGGCGTCGTCTTGCTGGGAGAGCGGGGCCAGCAGGACGGCGACCAGGGCTTTCCCCATGTCCTGTGCGCGATGCTCGGCCTGCTGCTGCAGTTCTTCGCTGGTGAGCTGAACGCCGTTGGCGATCAGGAATGCCAGCATGAGTGCCTCCACCCCCAGCGCGGCGAGGGTGAGCTTGTAGCGCAACGAGAGGCGCCCGAACCAGGCCCTCAATGCGCGACCTGCATCATTTCCTCTGCCTGCAGGGCATAGGGACGGAAAGCGCGCAATTCGCTGCCATCGACCGCGACGAAGCCGCCGTAGCCACCGCTCTGCATGAAGGCCTTGCCTTGCGGCGTGGCGGCGAATTCGAGCAAGGCCTCGCGTATCGCCATCGCTTCGCGGTCGCGCAGGCGGGGATGGGTCAGGTACATCAGGCTTGAGAGGGGCGCAGTCCGGACGAGAACACGCAATTGCCGACGCAGGTCGGTCGGCAGCAGCCTGTAGGGATGCAGCCCCAGCATGGCAGCTGCCGCGCGGCCATTGATGACCTGCATTACAGAATTGAGGTGGGAGCCGTAATCCGTCGTCTGGTAGTCGACATTGCGCCTGAGCCCGTGTGCAGCCAAGTCGGCCTGCACGGCCAGCGCGGCCACGGCGATGGAGTCGGGGGTGGCGATGCTTTGGCCGCGCAAGTCGTCCGGCACCCGGTAAGGCGAGCTGTTTCTGACGACCAGCAGACCGTGTGTAGGCTCGGCGTATTTCAGCAGCGGCCGGTAACCGGCGTCTTGCCGGGCCAACCATGCCAGGTGCGGCGCGGTGAGCAGAATGTCATAGTTTCCTTCCCGGGTACGCTCGACAAAGGTCTTAAAGTCGCGCGCGGTATAGATGACAACCCGCCGTTGCAGGCGTTGTTCCAAAAGAGCTGCCAGCGGCTGGTAGATCTCGATGGTTTGCTTGGCCGTCATATTGGGGAAGATGCCGAATATAAGCGGGGTGTCGGTGGACGTTGCGTGAGCACCGGCGATCAGCGACAGGGCAAGCGTTGCCGACAGCGCGGCAGAGACGAGCCGCGGCAGCCGGCGACGGAGCGCTCGCGCTGCCCAGCCGCGCATCCGCAGGGCGGCGGCGACAAGCGTAAGCAGAGGGGGGCGAAGGGGAGGCAACCCCGGTCGCTGGGCGAATCGATACAAGCTTGCTTTCCCGTTTACAGTTTTTTTTGCAGGACCTTGGATCTGCGCTTGTAGTTGTATAAGGCCTGCTTGCTTCGCGGCAGATGATCGGGGCTGCTGTCGATGAAGCCACGCTCCTCGAACCAGTGCTCGGTACGGGTGGTCAGCACGAACAGCTGCTTGAAGCCTGCCTTCTTGCCTCTTTTTTCGGCTTCTGCGAGCAGCAGGTCGCCGAAACCGCGCCCGCGAAACTCGCTGGAGACGGCGAGGCAGGCGAGTTCGGCCGCCTGTTCTTCAGGAAAGGGGTAGAGCGCGACGCAGCCGGCGACCACCCCGTCCGATTCGAGCACAACAAAACGCTCGACCTCCATTTCCAGCAACTCGCGCGAGCGCCGTACCAGAATGCCGTCACGTTCCAGCGGTTCGATCAGGCCGAGGATGCCGCCAACGTCGTCGATGGTGGCGGTGCGCAGGGTTTCCAGCGGCGCCGGCGTGACGAGCGTGCCGACGCCCTCGCGGGTAAACAGTTCGGACAGCAGCGCACCGTCGCGGTGACGGCTGATCAGATGGGCACGCTTGACGCCCTGGGTGCAGGCGGTGATGGTGCAGGGTAGGTAGTAGGTGACGTCTTCCGGCAGCCTCTTTGCCTTGCCCTGCCCCGATTTTTCGAGCACCTGCCGCGCCTCGTTGACGGTCAGGGCGTTGTGAATCGCGCGGCCCTTGTCCGGCACCCCTTCGGTGTCCATCAGGAAGATCAGTTTGTCGGCTGCCAGCTCGACTGCTGCCTGGGTGGCGACGTCTTCCAGGCTGAGGTTGAAGATCTCCCCCGTCGGTGAATAGCCGACGGGCGACAGCAGTACGATGTCGTGCTGGTCGAGACGGCGCCGGATCGCTGCCGCGTCGATCTTGCGGACCTCGCCCGTGTGCAGCAGGTCCACCCCGTCGATCACGCCGATCGGCTTGGCGGTGACGAAGTTGCCGGAGGCCACCCGGATATCGGCGCCGGCCATCGGCGTGTTGGCGAGCCCGAGTGACAGCAGGGCCTCGATCTCCACCCGCACGGTGCCGGCGGCCTCCTTGACGCACGCGAGCGCGGCGTCATCGGTCACGCGCAGGCCGCTCACGTAGCGGATCGCGGTGCCGTTCTCGGTCAGTCTCGCCTCTACCTGCGGCCGCACGCCGTGCACCAGCACCAGTCGCACGCCCAGGCTGTTCAGCAGGTTGACGTCGTGCGCCAACTGCACAAAACCGCCATCCGCCACCAGTTCGCCACCGAAAGCGATGACGAAGGTCTTGCCGCGGAAGCCGTGGATGTACGGCGCGGCAGAGCGGAACCAGTGGACGAAATGGGTGGTGTCTTTCAATGACATGACCTGAAATTGAACGTATTCAAGGCGAAGGATACAGAAAACGCTTGCGAAACGGAGCGCGCCAATTCTTCACGCGGTGAAATTAATGGAATAAATCGGATAAGCTTCGCGTCATAACAATGCGCTGCAGGGTTTTCCGTTCCAACCAATCTGTAAGGAGACAAGCATGAAGCAAGTGAACAAGTTGATGGGCGCCCTGCTGGGCGGGGCATTGATGCTGGGGGCGCTGGCATTGCCGACCGCCACCCTGGCGGCCGGCAAGTCGAAAATGGTGGTCCAGGTCAGTGACGGCAACCCCGCCACCTGGAATCTCGCACTGAACAACATCAAGAACGTTCAGAAGGATCTGGGCAAGGACAACGTCGAGCTTGAGCTCGTGGCGTACGGCCCGGGCATCGACATGCTGAGGGCCGAGTCGGAAGTGGCCAACCGCGTCGATGAAGCGGTTGATTCCGGTGTGCACGTGAACGCATGCGAGAACACCATGCGCGGCCACAAGCTCACCAAGGCCGACATGAACGCCAAGATCGGCTATGTCCCGTCAGGCGTGGTGGAAATCCTGAAGCGTCAGCAGCAGGGATACGCCTATCTGCGTCCGTAAGCGGGTGCGGATTCGGAAAAACCGGGCACGGGCCCGGTTTTTTTGCGTCTGCCGCCCTTAAAAGTCGCCCCACAGCGTTTGCATCGCGGCCAAGGCGGCCAAGGCGGCGGTTTCGGTGCGCAGCACGCGCGGTCCGAGCCGAACCGGGATGGCGCCCGCCGCATGCAGCGTGGCGATCTCCTCCGCCTCAAAGCCGCCCTCGGGGCCGGCCACCAGCCAATCCTGGCCGGCGGGAAGCGGCAGGTCGGCCAGGCGCGCCTCGGCCAGCGGCGACAGAAACAACAGCCGTCCGCCGACGGTCTTTCCTAGCCAGTCGGCCAGCGTCAGCGGCGCCGCTACCGTCGGGACCTGATTGCGGCCGCATTGTTCGCAGGCGCTCGCCACGACCCCCTGCCAGTGCGCAACCCGCTTGTCGGCGCGCTCGCCTGCCAGCTTGACGACGCTGCGCCTGGCGGCAATCGGCTGAATCGCAGCCACCCCCAGTTCGACCGCCTTTTGCAGCGTGTAGTCCATGCGCTCGCCGCTCGAAATCCCCTGTGCCAGCATCACGCGCAGCCGCGACTCGCGTTCGATAGCGGCAAAGCCGGTGACGCTGACCGCGACTTCATCCTTGTGGACGCGCTCGATGCGCGCAGCGTATTCGCCGCCACGGCCGTTGAACAGGGTGATCGTGTCGTCCACCGTCAGCCGCAGCGCGCGCGCCGCGTGACGCGCCGGGCCCGGCGGAAGACTGAAACGGGCACCGGGCGCCAGCAGTTGATCGAGATAAAAACGGGGGCGGGACATCTTGCTATTATGCCGACGTTGTCCAGAGATATTGCGGAGCGTGTCATGGTTTCCCTCACCACCCCGGTATGCGATTTTGGCTGGAAGGCCCCAGATTTCAGCTTGACTGGCGTCGACGGCAAGGTGTGGACGCTGGCGGGGGCGATGGGGCCGAACGGTTTGCTGGTGATGTTTATCTGTAACCACTGCCCCTACGTGAAAGCCATTCGGCCGCGCCTAGTGCGCGATCTCGCCGAGCTCAGACGCGACCATGGCATCCACGCGATCGCCATCATGTCGAACGATCCGGCGGAATACGTTGAGGATTCGTTCGACAACATGAAAAGCGTGGCGGCCGAGTTCGGCTTTCCCTTTCCCTACGTGATCGACGAGACGCAGGACGTGGCGAAAGCCTACGGCGCCGTCTGCACGCCGGACTTCTTCGGCTTCAACCGCGACTTCGCGTTGCAGTACCGCGGCCGCTTTGACGCGTCGCGCAAGGAAACCGCGTCCGAGGGCGTGCGCCGCGACCTGTTCGAGGCGATGAAGGAGATCGCCGCCAGCCAGCGCGGCCCGGTCGAGCAGATCCCCAGCATGGGCTGCTCGATCAAGTGGAAAGGGGAATGACATGGTCGACCGCCAGCAACATTGGGAAACCGTTTACCGCAATAAGGCGGCCGACCAGGTCGGCTGGTTCCAGCCGCATGCCGTGTCGTCGCTGCGCCTGATCGAGGGCTGTGCAGGCAAGGATGCGCACATCATCGACGTCGGCGGCGGCGCGTCGGTGCTGGCGGACGACCTGCTCGATGCCGGCTACCGCAACCTGACCGTGCTCGACCTTGCCGAATCCGCGCTGGCCGTCAGCCGTGCGCGGCTCGGTGCGCGGGCGCAACCGGTACGCTGGATCGCCGCCGATGTCACCCGGGCCGAGCTGCCGGAGGCGCATTACGATGTCTGGCACGACCGTGCGGTGTTCCATTTTCTGACCGATCCGGCCGACCGTGCGCGTTACGTGGCGCAGGTTTTGAAGAGCGTGAAGCCTGGCGGCCACGTCATCGTCGCTACCTTCGGTCCCGGCGGGCCGCTGCAGTGCTCGGGGCTCGATGTGGTGCGCTACGCGCCCGACGCCCTGCACGCCGAGTTCGGCGCGCCTTTCCGCCTGCTTGGGCACGAAACCGAAATCCACCGCACGCCAGCGGGCGGGGAGCAGGAATTTGTCTACTGTTATTGCGTGCGGATCTGATCATGCTTGAACACGTCAAGGCGCTGGTCCGGGAAGTCGCGCTGCGCGAAGTGACCCCACGCTTTCTCAAGGTCGCGCACAGCCACAAGGTCGACGGCAGTCTGTTCACCGAGGCCGACGCGGCGACACAGGCCGCGCTGGAGGCTGCGTTGCCGCAAATCAGGAACGTGCCGGTGCTGGGCGAGGAAATGACCGAGCGCCAGCAGCACGATGCCTGGGATGCTGGGCGCGACGGGTTGTGGTGCGTCGATCCCGTCGACGGCACCTCCAACTTCGTCGCCGGCGTGCCCTACTTTGCCGTGTCGGTGGCCTATCTCTACAAGGGCGAGCGCCAGCTTGGCGTGGTGTACGACCCGATTGCCGACGAGATGTTCAGCGCCGAGCGCGGGGAGGGCGCCCATCTGAACGACGTGCCGCTGCCCTTGCGCCAGCCGGTCCCCGAACTGCGACGTGCGCTGGCCGGTGTCGAGATGAAGCGCATCGACCGCGAACTGGCCGGCCGGCTGGCGTCGTGGCCGCCGTATGCCTCGCAGCGCAACTTCGGCGCGTCCACGCTGGACTGGTGCTACACCGCCGCCGGGCGTTTCGATATCTATGTCCATGGCGGACAGAAGCTGTGGGATTACGCAGCGGGCGCGCTGATCCTGGAAGAGGCGGGCGGGAAGCTGGCCAGCCTGTCGGGCAGCTTCGACATCGCCAACGTGTGGGAGCGTTCCGTTGTGGCCTCGGTCAGTCCCGATCTGTTCGAACTATGGCGCGACTGGCTGAAGGCGGCGGGCGCATAAGCCCCTCCATCGGGCAAATAAAAAGATTTTAGTGTCCCAATTGTGAGCCCGGGCTTGAGCTTACCGGCTTAAGCCCTTGTCATCACGTCTCTTTTGTCCCGTTTGGGCGCGGCTTGCGAAAGGCCGCCCTGCTGACGGATAATCAAGGTTTTTGCATATTCTGCCCAAGCTGTCTTTTGCGCGGCTTTTTTGGGCGGGGATGCGACGGTTTTTTACTTAGCTGAAGGGAACGCAATGCCAACCCGTAACGACCTGGCCAATGCCATCCGCGCGCTTGCGATGGATGCCGTCGAAAAAGCCAAATCCGGCCACCCCGGCGCCCCCATGGGCATGGCGGAAATCGCTGAGACGCTGTGGAATCACCACATGCGTCACAACCCCACCAACCCCAAGTGGGCTGACCGCGACCGCTTCGTCTTGTCGAACGGCCACGGCTCGATGCTGATCTATGCGCTGCTGCACCTGACCGGCTACGACCTGTCGATGGATGACCTCAAGCAGTTCCGCCAGCTGCATTCCAAGACCCCGGGTCACCCCGAGTACGGCTACGCGCCCGGCATTGAGACCACCACCGGCCCGCTTGGCCAGGGCATCACCAATGCCGTCGGCATGGCGATGGCGGAAAAAATCCTCGCCGCCGAATTCAACAAGCCTGATCACACCATCGTCGACCACCACACCTATGTGTTCATGGGAGACGGCTGCATGATGGAAGGGATCTCGCACGAAGCCTGCGCACTGGCGGGTACCTGGAAGCTGGGCAAGCTGGTCGCCTTCTGGGACGACAACGGCATCTCGATCGACGGCCACATCGAGCACTGGTATACGGACGATACCGCCAAGCGCTTTGAAGCCTACGGCTGGCATGTCATTCCCGGCGTCGACGGCCATGACGTCGTTGCGCTGGAGGCCGCCATCCAGGCCGCCAAGGCAGAGACCGGCAAACCGACCCTGATCTGCTGCAAGACCGTCATTGGCAAGGGCTCGCCCAACAAGGCCGGTACTCACGACGTGCACGGCGCCGCGCTGGGTCATGACGAAGTCGAAGCCACTCGCAAGAACATGGGCTGGAACCATCCCGCGTTCGAAGTGCCCGCCGACATCTACGCCGGCTGGGATGCCAAGACCAAGGGTCAAGGGCTGGAAACGCTGTGGAACAACAAGTTCGCCGAGTACAAGAAGGCCTACCCCGCCGAGGCGGCCGAATTCGAGCGTCGCATGAAGGGCGACCTGCCCGCCAACTGGAAGGCGCACGTCGCCGAGAAGCTGGCCGCGATCAACGCCAAGGGCGAGACCGTCGCCACGCGCAAGGCATCGCAGATCGCGATCAATGCGCTGGCGCCCGCGCTGCCCGAGTTCCTCGGCGGTTCGGCCGACCTGACCGGCTCCAATCTGACCAACTGGGAAGGCTGCCATCCGGTGCGCCACGGCAATCCCGGCAACTACATCAGCTACGGCGTGCGTGAGTTCGGCATGGCCGCGATCATGAACGGCATGGCGCTGCACGGCGGTCTGCTGCCCTTCGGCGGCACTTTCCTGATGTTCTCCGAATACTCGCGCAATGCCATCCGCATGGCCGCGTTGATGAAGCAGCGCGTGATCCACGTGTTCACGCACGACTCCATCGGCCTTGGCGAAGACGGTCCGACCCACCAGCCGGTGGAGCAGACCGCCACGCTGCGCATGATCCCCAACATCGACGTCTGGCGTCCGTGCGACACCGTTGAAACGATGGTCGGCTGGGCCGCTTCGGTCGAGCGTCGCGACGGCCCGACCTGTCACATCCTCAGCCGCCAGAACCTGCCGTTCATGCAGCGCGATGACGCCACCCTGGCCAACATCGCCAAGGGCGGCTATGTGCTGCGTGACGCCGCGGGCGCTAAGGCTGTCATCATCGCCACCGGTTCCGAAGTCGAGCTGGCCGTCAAGGCCCAGGAAGCCCTGGCCGCCGAAGGCATCGCGGTGCGCGTGGTCTCCATGCCGTCGACCAACACTTTCGACAAGCAGGACGCCGCCTACAAGGCCAGCGTGCTGCCCAAGGGCCTGCCGCGCGTGGCCGTCGAAGCCGGCGTCACCGACTTCTGGCGCAAGTACGTGGGCATCGAAGGCGCGGTGATCGGCATCGACACCTTCGGCGAATCCGCCCCGGCTCCGGCGCTGTTCAAGGAGTTCGGCATCACCGCCGAGGCCGTCGCGGCTGCGGTCAAGGGCGTACTGTAAAAACCTGTTTCCGCGCAGGTTGCGAAGAAAAACTTCGCGACCTGCGCGGACAAAAATAATTTCTCAACCTAGGAGCTGCAAATGGCAATCAAAGTTGGCATCAACGGTTTTGGCCGCATCGGCCGCATGGCTTTCCGCGCAATCGCCAAGGACTTCCCCGAAATCGAGGTCGTCGCGATCAACGACCTGCTCGATCCCGAGTACCTGGCCTACATGCTGAAGTACGACTCGGTGCACGGCAACTTCAAGGGCGACATCGCGGTTGAGGGCAACAACCTCATCGTCAACGGCAAGAAGATCCGTCTGACCGCCGAGCGCGAGCCCGCCAATCTGAAGTGGAACGAAGTCGGCGCCGACATCGTGATCGAGTGCACCGGCTTCTTCCTGACCAAGGACACCTGCCAGAAGCACATCGACGCCGGCGCCAAGAAAGTGGTGCAATCCGCCCCGTCCAAGGACGACACCCCGATGTTCGTGTACGGCGTGAACCACGAGAAGTACGCCGGCGAGGCCATCGTCTCGGCCGCTTCGTGCACCACCAACTGCCTGGCCCCGATCGCCAAGGTGCTGAACGACAACTGGGGCATCAAGCGTGGCCTGATGAGCACCGTGCACGCCGCCACGGCGACCCAGAAAACCGTCGACGGCCCGTCCAGCAAAGACTGGCGCGGCGGCCGCGGCATCCTGGAAAACATCATTCCGTCCTCGACCGGTGCAGCCAAGGCCGTCGGCGTGGTGCTGCCCGAACTGAAGGGCAAGCTGACCGGCATGGCGTTCCGCGTTCCGACCTCCGACGTGTCGGTCGTCGACCTGACCGTCGAGCTGGAAAAGCCCGCCAAGTATGCTGACATCTGCGCCGCGATGAAGAAGGCTTCGCAGTCCGGCGACATCAGCAAAACCCTCGGCTACACCGACGAGAAAGTGGTTTCGACCGATTTCCGTGGCGTCGGCTTCTCCTCGATCTTCGACGCCGAAGCGGGCATCGCCCTGGACGACACCTTCGTCAAGGTCGTGTCCTGGTACGACAACGAGTACGGCTACACCTGCAACATGCTGCGCTTCGTGCAGCACGTCGCCAAGTAATCAGTTGCAAGAGGCCAAGTTACGGGTGTTTCCTCGTAACTTGCCACGAGTAGCTGGTGGTGAGCTTTAAGGTCTGGCCCGCCCTGCGGGCCAACCCTTAAATCTTACTTTCAGGAGAAACAGCAATGGCATTTATCCGCGTCACCGATCTCGACCTGGCTGGCAAGCGCGTGTTCATCCGCGCCGACATGAACGTCCCAGTCAAGGACGGCAAGGTCACCTCCGACGCCCGCATCACCGCGTCGATGCGCACCATCGAGCACTGCCTCAAGGCAGGCGCCAAGGTGATGGTCACGTCCCACCTCGGCCGCCCGACCGAAGGCGAATTCAAGGAAGAGGATTCGCTGAAGCCGGTGGTCGATGTCATCGCGCAGAAGCTCGGCAAGAACGTGCGCCTGATCCGCGAATGGACCGACGGCGGCTTCGACGTCGCCGACGGCGAATTGGTGGTGCTGGAAAACTGCCGTGTCAACAAGGGCGAGAAGAAGAACGTCGACGACACCGCGAAGAAATACGCCGCGCTGTGCGATGTCTTCGTGATGGACGCATTCGGCACCGCGCACCGCGCCGAAGCCTCGACCCACGGCATCGCAAAGTTCGCGCCGACCGCGGCGGCAGGCCTCCTGCTGACCGAGGAGCTCGAGGCGCTGGAGAAGGCACTGGCCAACCCGGCGCGCCCGATGGTCGCGATCGTCGGCGGCAGCAAGGTCTCGACCAAGCTGACCGTGCTGGAAGCGCTGGCCGAGAAATGCGAACAGTTGGTGGTCGGCGGCGGCATCGCCAACACCTTCCTCAAGGCCACCGGCCACAACGTCGGCAAGTCGCTGTGCGAGGACGACCTGGTGCCGACCGCCCAGGCGCTGATCGAGAAGATGACCGCGCGTGGCGCGACGATTCCCATCGCCGTCGACGTCGTGTGCGGCAAGAAGTTCGACGCCAATGAACCCGCGGTGCTGAAGGACGCCGGCGACGTCGCCGACGACGACATGATTTTCGACATCGGCCCGAAGAGCGCACAGCAGCTCGCCGACATCATCATGAAGGCCGGCACCGTGGTGTGGAACGGCCCGGTCGGCGTGTTCGAGTTCGACCAGTTCGGCGAAGGCACCAAGACCATCGCCATGGCGATCGCCAACACCAATGCCTTCACCTTGGCCGGTGGCGGCGACACCATCGCCGCGATCCAGAAGTACGACATCTATGACAAGGTGAGCTACATTTCCACCGCTGGCGGCGCCTTCCTCGAATACCTGGAAGGCAAGGTTCTGCCCGCCGTGGCCATTCTGGAGGAGCGCGCGAAGGGCTAAGGCCTTTCACGGCAGGACCCGAGGGGAAGCCATGTGCTTCCCCTCGGGTTTTCCGATCCCTCCCTTTACTTTTACCGTCCACCCACATAATGATTCGCAGAACCAAAATCGTCGCCACCCTCGGCCCCGCCTGCTCCGATCCCAAAACGCTGGATCGCATGATGGAAGCCGGCCTGGATGTGGTGCGTCTCAACTTTTCCCATGGCGCGGCGCAGGACCATATCGACCGTGCCGAGATGGTGCGCGCACTTGCGC
>JBLMYH010000190.1:0-11606 GCA_050258175.1 Hyphomicrobiaceae bacterium | reverse complement strand
GGGGCGCTGAGCGGCGGGGCGTTTCAATGTCAGTCGGCGTTGCAGCCGCTGGAGAGAACGGCCACGATGGTCGTATCAGCGTTCCGCCGTCTGGCGGCGACGTGAGGTGCTGGATACCGCGGCGGAAATCTGCCGCGGAGGCGCCCTGGGAAATGGGTCTACACTGTTTCAGGCGGAAGCGCCGAAGCGCTTATTCGCTTGCAGTAACGCGTCCTCGCGTGGAGGGGATCGTTCCTGCCCACATGAAGCAAGGCCTGCAACTCATGGGACAGCGAGTAGAGGGGGAGGGAAATGACCGTTAATGCGACAGTCGTATGGCCCGGAAAACCGTATCCCCAGGGGGCGACCTGGGACGGCAGGGGGGTGAATTTCGCCCTGTTCTCGGAGCATGCAGAAAAAGTGGAGCTATGCCTCTTCGATGCGCACGGCCGACGCGAAATAGAACGTATCGAGATGCGGGAACAGACCGACCTGGTATGGCACTGCTATCTGCCAGGGGCGAAGCCAGGCCTCCTGTATGGCTACCGGGTTTACGGACCCTACCAGCCGCAGCAGGGCCACCGCTTCAATCCCAACAAACTGCTGCTTGACCCCTACGCCAAGGCTGCGGTGGGGAAGCTGCGTTGGAGCGATGCCCATTTCGGCTACAAGATCGGAGCCAAGCAGGAAGATCTGTCTTTCGACTGGCGCGACAATGCGCTGGCCATGCCCAAGTGCAAAGTAATCGATCCCTGTTTCGACTGGGAGGACGATAGACCGCTCGGCACGGACTGGAACAACACCATCATTTACGAACTGCACGTCAAGGGCTTCACCAAACTCAATCCCGACATTCCGGAGCCCTTGCGCGGAACCTACTCCGGCCTGGCGAGCGCCCCGGCCATCGAACATCTACAACAGCTGGGGGTGACGGCTGTGGAACTGATGCCGGTGCATTGCTTCGTCGACGACCGCCGTCTGGTGGAGCGCGGAATGCGCAACTACTGGGGGTATAACTCCTTGGGGTTTTTCGTGCCGGATCGGCGCTACGCGGCGACCGATGACGCGGTGCGCGAATTCAAAACCATGGTCAAGAAGCTGCACCGGGCCGGCCTCGAGGTGATCCTCGACGTCGTGTACAACCATACTGCAGAAGGCAACCACCTCGGACCGACGCTGAGCCTACGTGGCATCGATAACGCCGCCTACTATCGCCTGACGCCGGGCAATCCGCGCTTCTGCATGGATTACACCGGTTGCGGCAACACGCTCAACATGATGCAGCCACGCGTGCTGCAGCTGATCATGGACAGCCTGCGCTACTGGGTGCAGGAAATGCACGTCGATGGCTTCCGTTTCGACCTGGCCGCAGCGTTGGCGCGGGAACTGCATGATGTGGACCGGCTCGCGGCCTTTTTTGACATCATCCACCAGGACCCCGTGCTTTCCCAGGTGAAGCTGATCGCCGAGCCCTGGGATCTGGGGGAGGGCGGCTACCAGGTCGGCAACTTCCCGGTCGGCTGGACGGAGTGGAATGCCAAGTACCGCGACGCAGTGCGCGCCTACTGGAAGGGCGAAGGCGGGTTGATCGGCGACCTGGCCTACCGCCTCACCGGATCGAGCGATCTGTATGCGCACAATGGTCGTCAGCCTTACGCCAGCATCAACTTCGTCACCGCCCACGACGGCTTTACCTTGCACGACCTGGTCAGCTTCGAGCAGAAGCACAATCTGGAAAACGGCGAAAAGAACCAGGACGGGGAGAACAACAACCTGTCCTGGAATTGCGGTATCGAGGGGCCGACCGACAAGCAGGACATCCTCGCCCTGCGCGCCCGGCAGAAGCGCAACTTTCTGGCAACGCTGTTTCTTTCCCAGGGCGTGCCGATGCTGCTTTCTGGCGACGAGATGGGGCGGACGCAGCGTGGCAACAACAATGCCTATTGCCAGGACAACGAAATCAGCTGGCTGAACTGGGAGCTAAAGCCGGAGGATCGAGAACTGCTCGCATTCGTCCGGAAAATGATCGGCGTGCGCAAGACACATCCGATTTTCCGCAGACGCAGCTTTTTCCAGGGACGGCGGCCAGGTGAAAAAGTCAGGAACATCCTGTGGTTCAGCCCGGACGGGCTGGAGATGGGCGATGACGAATGGAATCAGGGTTTTGCCCGCTGCCTCGGCATGTACCTCTCGGGAGACGCCATCGGCGAGGTCGACAGGCAGGGAAACATCGTCTCCGACGACGATTTCATCCTCTTGCTGAATGCGTCTCCCGACGAAATCCCCTTCACCTTGCCGGGCTTCCGTCCGCGCGTGCGCTGGCTGCCCGTCGTGGACACCAGTACCCAGTCTGAACGTTCCACCACGAAGCATTATGCTCGGGGCAGCGCATACCCGCTGCAGGGGCGATCGTTGGTACTGTTGCAGCAGTCGAGACCGTCATCGCAACGCTGAGGGCCACTCCGGTTTGACCCGCGTCTCGATCCGCACATCCCACAGGGCATGCTTAACGAGCCGCGACCTTGAAACTGGCACCGTAAGCAATCAGCGCGGTGGGATGCGCCCACCCGCGTTCTTGAGCAGTTGCACGCTGGCGGCGAGCTGGCGGTTGTGGATATCCACCGCGTTGCGTTCGGTCGCGAGTTCCGCGGACTGGGCGATGATCACGTTGAGCGCGCTGACCGTGCCGGCACGGTACTGCTCCTCCGCAATGGCGCGGGCGCGGCGCGCCGCCGCCAGGGTCCGGGTCTGATCGTCCGCTTCCCGCTGCAGCAGACGTGCGGCGGCGAGGTTGTCCTGCACCTCCTGGAATGCGGTCAGCACCGTCTGCCGATAGCTGGCCACGGCCTGATCGTAGCCGGCGCGGGCTTGCGCGACGGCGGCGCTGCGCGCCCCGCCATCGAACAGGGTCATCGCCAGGCTGGGGCCGAGCGTCCAGAGCAGGCTCGGGGCGCTGAACAGTTGGCCGAGCGCGCCTGAGCGATACCCGGCAGTGGCGCCCAGGTCGAGTACCGGATAGAAAGCGGTCTGCGCCAGGCCGATCTGCGCGTTGGCCGCCGCCGCCAGGCGTTCGGCCGACGCGATGTCGGGACGCTGCTCCAGCAGGGTCGAGGGCAGCAGGCCAGGGGGGCGGGGGACCGGGGGCAGTGACGCGACGGCCCCCGCCTGAACGGGGTTGCCACCCAGCAGCGTTGTCAGGGCGTGGGCGAGTTGCGCTTGCTGCAGTTCGACCTCGCTGAACTGGGTGCGTACGCTGCCCAACTGGGTCTCGGCCTGGGCGACGTCCAGTCCTGACGCCACCCCGGCGTCGTGGCGGTCGCGGGTCAGGTCGAGGAAGCGCGCGTTGACGGCCAAGGTGCGCTGCAGCAGTTGGCGCTGCTGTTCGGTGGCGAGCCACTGGAACCAGGTCTGCGCCAGCAGCGCCTGGGTCGACAGCCGCGCCGCAGCCAGATCGTCGGCGCTGGCGTCGGCGCGCGCCTGCGCTGACTCGATGCTGCGCCGCACCCGCCCCCACAGATCGATCTCCCAGTTGGCGCTGGCGGACACGTTGTAGATATTCGTGGTGACGCGGTCGCTGTGGCTGCGGCTCGCATCCGCAGCGCCGGTCACGGTTGGCAGGCGCGCGGCAGCTGCGATGTCGACGGCGGCACGCGCCGCGCGGTACTGGGCCTCGGCGGCCTTGAGATTCTGGTTGTCGATCACCACCCGCGCTTCCAGCCGGTCGAGTTCCGGATCGGCAAAGACGCGCCACCAGCGCTCGGGCACCTCGAACGTTCCGGGCCGCACGGCCCGCCATTCGCCGCCGGCCTCGCTGAATTGCTCAGGCAGCGTCACCTCCGGGCGCCGGTATTCTGGACCGACGCTACAGGCGGCGAGCCACAGCAGGGGAATCAACAGGGTCAGATGCCATCGCACCGGGCTCTCCTTCAGACAGTATGCAGCGCCGGCAGGGTGGGAGCCGGGCGGCGCATGACCAGGTTGCGCAGCCGGTCCATCAGCAGATAGACGACCGGCGTGGTGTAGAGGGTCAGCGCCTGGCTCACCAACAGGCCGCCGACGATGGCGATGCCGAGCGGGTTGCGCAGCTCCGCGCCGTCGCCGCTGCCGAGGGCCAGCGGCACGGCGCCGAAAGTGGCGGCCAGGGTGGTCATCATGATCGGCCGGAAGCGCATCTGCGCTGCGCGGTAGATGGCGCGCGCGGCGCTCACGCCATGGCGGCGCTGGTGCCAAATGGCGAAGTCGATCATCAGGATGGCGTTCTTCTTGACGATGCCGATCAGCAGGATGACGCCGATCAGGGCAACGATGTCGAACTCCTTGCCGAATGCCATCAGCGCCAGCAGGGCGCCCACGCCCGCCGAGGGCAGGGTGGAGAGAATGGTGACCGGATGGATGAGGCTCTCGTAGAGCATCCCCAGAACGATGTAGACCGTCAGCAGCGCGGTGAGGATGAGGACGGGCTGGCTGGCGAGCGATTCCTGGAAGGCTCTGGCGGTTCCCTGGAAACCGCCGTGCACGCTGGTGGGCACGCCCATCCTGGCGAGGGTGCGGTCGATGGCGGCGGAAGCCTGGCCCAGCGCCATGCCCGGCGGCAGGTTGAAGCTCAAGGTGCTGGACGGGAAGGTGCCCTGGTGGTTGACCGCGAGCGGCGTGTGGGTGGTCTCGACGCGGGCGATGTCGGAGAGCGCGACCTGGCCGCCATCCGGCGTGCTGAACCAGAATGAGCGCAGCGATTCCGGACTGGTCAGCCATTCAGGGGCCAGTTCCATCACGACCCGGTACTGGTTCAGCGGGTTGTAGATCACCGACACCTGGCGCTGGCCGAAGGCGTTGTTGAGGGTCGCATCGACGGCGCGCATGGAGAGGCCGAGGCTGGCCATGCGGTCGCGGTCGAACACCAGGCTGGTCTGTACCCCCTTGTCCTGCTGGTCGGAACTGACGTCGACGAGTTCGGGCATCGCCATCAGGGCCCGCCGGATGCGCGGCTCCCACTCGCGCAGGTCGGTCAGGTGGTCGGCCTGCAGGGTGTACTGGTAGGTGGCGTTGGACGGACGGCCGCCGATGCGCACGTCCTGCGCCGGGGTCAGGAACAGGCTGGCGCCGGGCACGCGCGCCAGCTTGCCGCGCAGCCGCCCCACCACCTTGTCGGCGGAGACCCGGCCCTCGCTCAGGGGCTTCAGGGTGACGAACATGAAACCGGAATTCTTCTGGCCGCCGCCGGTGAAGCCGACCACCGTGTCCACTGCCGGATCGCGCTGGACGATGCCCATGAGCGCCAGCATTTTCTGGCGCATCGCCTGGAAGGAGATGCTCTGGTCGGCCTGCACGATGCCGATGACGCGGCCGGTGTCCTGCTGCGGAAAGAAGCCCTTGGCGATGGTGAGATAGAGGTGCACGTTGAGGGCGATGGTCAGCGCCAGCAGGGCCAGCATCAGGCCGCTGTGGCGCAGCGACCAGGCGAGACTGGCCCGGTAGCCCCTTTTGAGCCGGCGCAGCAGGCGGGCGCTCCAGCGTGTCCAGGGTCCGCGGGCGGCTTCGGGCGGACGGCGCTTGAGCAGGTGGGCGCACAGCATCGGCGTGGTGGTGAGCGAAACGACCATCGACACCAGGATGGCGGCTGCCAGGGTGAAGGCGAACTCGCGGAACAGCCGGCCGACGATTCCGCCCATGAACAGGATGGGGATGAAGACCGCCACCAGCGACAGGCTGATCGACACCACGGTGAAGCCGATTTCGCGCACCCCCGCCAGCGCCGCCGCGAAGGGTTGCTTGCCGGCCTCGAGATGGCGGCTGATGTTCTCCACCACGACGATGGCGTCGTCGACCACGAAGCCGGTGGCCACGGTCAGCGCCATCAGCGACAGGTTGTCGATGCTGTAGCCGGCCAGGTACATGACCGCGCTGGTGCCGATCAGCGACACCGGCACGGCGATGCTGGGAATCAGCGCGGCGCGCAGCCGGCGCAGGAACAGGAACACCACCAGCAGCACCAGCCCGACGGCAATGGCGAGCGTGCGCTGCACCTCGCGCAGCGAACCGCGGATGGTCGGTGTGCGGTCCATCACCACCTTGAGGTCGATGGCCGCGGGGATGGTCGCGCGCAGGTGCGGCAGCAGCGCGGTCACGCTGTCCACGGTCTGGATGATGTTGGCGCCAGGCTGGCGGTAGAGGATCAGCAGCACCGCCGGACGGCTGTTGGCGGCACCGAAGGTGCGCACGTCCTGCACCGAGTCCTGCACGTCGGCGACGTCAGTGAGACGCAGCGCTGCGCCGTCGACGTAGCGCAGGATCAGCGGCCGGTAGTCCGCCGCCGTGCGGCTCTGGTCGCTGGCGCCGAGCTGCCAGTAGCGGTCGCCGCGTTCCACCGCACCCAGCGGCCGGTAGGCATTGCTGGCGACGATGGCGGTCCGCACGTCGTCCAGGGACAGACCATTGTGGTCGAGCGCGGTCGGGTTCAGTTCCACCCGCACCGCCGGCAGCGCGCCGCCGCCGATGTTGACCTGGCCGATGCCGTCGACCTGCGACAGGCGCTGCGCCAGCACGGTCGAGGCGGCGTCGTACATCTGCCCGGGCGACAGCGTGGCGGAGGTCAGCGAGAGGATCATGATCGGCGCATCGGCCGGGTTGACCTTGCGATAGGTCGGCATCGACGGCAGTCCCGATGGCAGCAGCGAGCGCGCCGCCTGGATGGCCGCCTGCACGTCGCGCGCGGCGCCGTCGATGTTGCGGTCGAGATCGAACTGCAGCACCACGCGGGTGTTGCCGAGCGAGCTCGACGAGGTGATCTCGGTCACCCCGGCGATGCGCCCGAGGGTGCGTTCCAGCGGGGTCGCCACGGTCGCCGCCATGGTCTCCGGACTGGCGCCAGGCAGCGAGGCCTGCACCAGAATGGTCGGGAAATCCACCTGCGGCAGGGGCGCCACCGGCAGATTGAAATAGGCCACCACCCCCGCCAGCACGATGCCCAGGGTCAGCAGCGTGGTGGCGACCGGCCGGTGGATGAAGGTGGCGAAGACGTTCATGCCGCTTCAGCCGCGCTGCGGCTCGCCTTGAACCGGGTCGCCAGCCGGTCGAAGGCGAGGTAGATGACCGGGGTGGTGAACAGGGTCAGCACTTGGCTGACCAGCAGGCCGCCGACCATGGCCAGGCCGAGCGGCTGGCGCAGCTCGGAACCGACCCCGGTGCCGAGCATCAGCGGCAGCGCGCCGAGCAGGGCGGCCATGGTGGTCATCAGGATCGGCCGCAGGCGCAGCAGGCAGGCCTGGTAGATGGCGTCGCGCGCGGGCAGTCCCTGCTCGCGCTCGGCGGAGAGGGCGAAGTCGATCATCAGGATGGCGTTCTTCTTGACGATGCCGATCAGCAGGATGATGCCGATGATGCCGATGATGTCGAGCTCGCCGCCGGCCAGCATCAGCGCCAGCAGGGCGCCGACGCCGGCCGAGGGCAGGGTGGAGAGGATGGTGATCGGATGCACGGCGTTTTCGTAGAGCACCCCGAGCACGATGTACATGGTCACCACGGCCGCCAGGATCAGCAGCAGGGTGTTGGTGAGCGAGGCCTGGAAGGCCAGCGCCGCACCCTGGAAGCTGGTCTCGATGGACGTCGGCAGGCCCAGTTCCGCCTCGGCCTTGCGGATGGCCGCCACCGCGCCGCCCAGCGAGGCGCCGGCGGCGATGTTGAAGGACACGGTGGCGGCCGGGAACTGGCCGACATGGTTGATCAGCAGCGGCGTCTCGCGTTCCTCCACGTGCGCCACGGACGACAGCGGCACCTGCAAACCCGAGGCCGTCGGCACGTAGATGCCGTCAAGCGCGGCGGGACCGGCCTGGAATTCGGGCTTCACCTCCAGCACCACGCGGTACTGGTTGGACTGGGTGAAGATGGTCGAGATCAGGCGCTGGCCGAAGGCGTCGTAAAGCGCGTTGTCGATGGCCGCCACCGACACGCCCAGGCGCCCGGCGGCATCGCGGTCGATGTTCACGTAGGCCTGCAGGCCGTCGTTCTGCAGATCGCTGGCGACGCCGGCCAGCTCGGGCGACTGCCTCAGCCGCGCGACCAGCTTCGGCACCCATTCGGCCAGGGCGTGCGCATCGGGCGAGCCCAGCATGAACTGATATTGCGAGCGCGAGATGCGGTCCTCGATGGTCAGGTCCTGCACCGGCTGCAGATACAGCGTGATGCCGGGAATCTGCTTGACCGACTCGGCCAGACGGCGCATGACCGCGCTCGCCGCTTCCTTGCGCTGTGCCAGGGGCTTCAAGGCAATCTGCATGCGGCCGCTGTTGAGGGTGACGTTGCTGCCGTCGACGCCGATGAAGGAGGACAGATTCGCAACCGCCGGGTCCTTGAGGATCTCCGCCGCCAGCGCCTGCTGGCGCGCGGCCATCGCGGCGTAGGAAACGGATTGATCGGCCTCGGTGATGCCCTGGAGGAGGCCGGTATCCTGCAGCGGGAAGAAGCCTTTGGGAATCCACACGTAGAGCGCAGCGGTCAGCGCCAGCGTGGCGACGGCCACCCACAGGGTCGCGGTCTGCCGGTCCAGCACCCAGGTCAGCGCCCGGCCGTACGCCGCGACGACGCGCTGGAACAGCGGGTCGGGAGTATGCTGCTTTTCGGCACGCAGCAGGCGCGCGCACAGCATCGGCGTGAGGGTCAGCGACACGACCGCCGAGATCAGGATCGCGACGGCCAGGGTGATGGCGAACTCGTGGAACAGCCGCCCGACCACGTCGCCCATGAACAGCAGCGGGATCAGCACGGCGATCAGCGAGAAGGTCAGCGAGATGATGGTGAAGCCGATCTGCTTCGATCCCTTCAGCGCCGCCTCCATGGGCGATTCGCCGGCCTCGACGTAGCGCGTGATGTTCTCGATCACCACGATGGCGTCGTCGACCACGAAGCCGGTGGCGATGGTCAGCGCCATCAGCGTCAGGTTGTTGATGGAGAAGCCGGCCAGGTACATGACGCCGAAGGTGCCGACCAGCGAGATCGGCACCGCCAGGCTGGGAATGATCGTGGCCGACAGCTTGCGCAGGAACAGGAAGATCACCATCACCACCAGGGCCACCGCCAGCAGCAGCGAGAACTGCACGTCGGCCACCGAGGCGCGGATCGTCACGGTGCGGTCGGACAGCACATCGACGTTGATGGCGGCGGGCAGGCTCGCCTTGAGCGCGGGCAGGGCGGCCTTGATGCGGTCGGCCACCTCGATGACGTTGGCGCCGGGCTGGCGCTGCACGTTGAGGATGACGCCCGGGCGCGCGTTGGCCCAGGCGGCCAGGCGCGCATTCTCGGCGCCGTCGATGACGTCGGCTACGTCCTTCAGGCGGATCGGCGCGCCGTCCTTGTAGGCGATCACCAGGTCGGCGTAGTCGCCGGCACTCTTCAACTGGTCGTTGGCGTCGATCGCCGAGGCGCGCTGGGCGCCGTCGAAACTGCCCTTGGGCGTGTTGACGTTGGCCGCGCCGATGGCCGCGCGCAGATCCTCCAGCGACAGACCGGAAGCGGCCAGTGCCCTGGGGTTGGCCTGGATGCGTACCGCCGGGCGGCGACCGCCGGCCAGACTGACCAGGCCGACGCCCGGCAATTGCGAAATCTTCTGCGCGATGCGGCTCTCGGTCAGATCATGCAGGCGCGTCACCGGCAGCGACGGCGAGGTCACCGCCAGCGTCAGGATGGGCGCATCGGCTGGGTTGACCTTGCTGTATACCGGCGGCAGCGGCATGTCGGTGGGCAGCAGGTTGGACGCGGCGTTGATCGCGGCCTGCACCTCCTGCTCGGCGATGTCGAGGGTGAGATCGAGGCCGAAGCGCAGGGTGATGACCGAGGCCCCGCCGGAACTGGTCGAGGACATCTGCTTGAGCCCCGGCATCTGCCCGAGCTGGCGCTCCAGCGGCGCGGTGATCGAGGCGGTGACCACCTCCGGGCTGGCGCCGGGATAGAGCGCCATGACCTGGATGGTCGGGTAGTCCACTTCCGGCAGGGCCGACAGTGGCAGCAGCCGGTAGGCCACCGCGCCGGCCAGCAGGATGGCCAGCATCAGCAGCGAGGTGGCGACCGGCCGCAGGATGAAGAGGCGGGACGGATTCATCGCGGGGCTGGTTCAGCTGCTGCCGCTCCCTGGCTGTGCTTGCCGGTCTTGGCGGGGGCACTCTTTGCTGCGGGCACGATGATCTCGGCCTTGGCGCCGTCGCGCAGCTTGTCGGCGCCGTCGATGACGACCTTGTCGCCCGCCTTGATCGGGCCGGTTACCGCCACCCAGTCGCCGTCCACCGCGCCGGGCGTGACCGGCAGCATCGCCACTCTGCCGTCGGCATCGACGCGGTAGACGAAACTGCCCTTGTCGCCGCGCTGGATGGATGCGGTCGGGATCGCCACGACCTGGCGCAGGGTATCGAGCAGCAGGCGCACGTTGACGAACTGGTTGGGGAACAGCGCATGGTTGCGGTTGGCGAACTCCGCCTTGATCTTGATCGTGCCGGTGGCCGGATCGATCTGGTTGTCGGTCGTCAGGAGGTGGCCATCCGCCAGGTGATGCTGCTGTTCGCGGTCCCAGGCCTCGACCGGAATGGCCTGGTGCGCCGCGACCCTGCGGTTGATGGCCGGCAGGTTCGCCTCCGGCACCGCGAATACCACCGTGGTGGGCTGCAGCTGGACGATGCTGGCCAGTCCATTGACATCGCTCGCGTGCACCTGGTTGCCGGGGTCCACCTGGCGCAGGCCGATACGGCCGGAAGACGGCGCGGTGACGTGGGTGTATTCCAGTTGCAGCTTGGCGTTGTCGACCTGGCTGCGATCCGATTCGACCGTGCCTTGGTACTGCCGCACCAGGGCCGCCTGGGTGTCGACCTGCTGCCGGGGGACGGCGTCCTTGACGAGCAGTTCCTTGTAGCGCGCCAGGTCGAGACGGGCATTGTCGAGCAGGGCGACGTCGCGGGTCAGCTGGCCCCGGGCCTGGTCGAGCTGGATCTGGAAGGGGCGCGGGTCGATCTCGGCCAGGAGTTCGCCGCTCTCGACCATCTGGCCCTCGCGGAAATGCACCTTGAGCAGGGTGCCGTCGACCTTGGTCCGCACGCTCGCCAGGTTGCGCGGCGTCACCGTCCCGAGCGCGTTCAGCCAGACACGGATGTCGCGAATGCGCGCCTCGGCTGCCGAAACCGGCTGCGCGCGGTTGCCGCTCATGCCTTTCATGCCGCCGCGCCCGCCGCCAGATCCTGACGCCGGCTGGGCGTGATGATTGCTCCAGTACCACACCCCGCCAATCAAGCTGACGACAACGGCAGCGATCACGGTGGCACGAAAAGGATGCCGATGGCGGGTGGCGAGAGCGGGTTGGGTGCCCATAGCGAAAATTAGTGTGCGGTAAGGATGGCGAATCGTCTCATACGTGGAGTGCCCAAGATGGATTCTCACCCGCGAGGGCCGGATTTTCTATGGCACGTTCCATCAAGCACGTGTCTGCGGCAGGCGGCGCGGCGTTTCAGTGCATGCCATGAACACGCGCAATGAAGACGGCCTTTTCGGATAATCTGTACCATTATTAAACAATGTCTTGCAGATCATTTCTAAATCCATTGTTAACCGTTCTGCGTGACAAGAGCCAGCCGAAGGTGGAACGGCCAACCACG
>JBLMYH010000189.1:0-9073 GCA_050258175.1 Hyphomicrobiaceae bacterium | reverse complement strand
GAAGCGGGTGCAAGCTTGCGGCGGCTGGCGGCAGAAGGAGCAATCCAGTTCCCCGACGAGGAGGCGGCATGAGCACACACGATACGGCGCCAGGTAACCCCACTGCATTCGAACAATGGGAGGTGGTGGAACTGGCTGCCTCCGCCGCCGAGGACCCGTCCCCCCAGGATCCCGAGGCCGAACTGGCTGCGCTGCGCGAGGCCGCGCGCGCCGAGGGCTACGCCGAAGGCATGGCCGCCGGGCGGGTGGAAGGCGAGCAGGCGTGCGGCCGCATGAAGCAGCTGGCCGAAAGCTTTTCCTCGACCCTCGACAACCTCGATTTCCGCCTCGCCGACATGGTGCTGGACCTGGCGCTCGACGTCGCCCGCCAGGTGGTGGCGGGCGAGCTCGCGGCACGCCCCGAGCGCATCCTCGACGTGGTCAACCTGGCGCTGAAGCAGATGGCGGAGACCAGCCGCGAGGCGCGGCTGCTGCTGAACCCGGACGACGCCGCGCTGGTGCGTCCGCATCTCGACCAGGTGCTCGACAAGAACCGCCTGCGCATCGTGGAAGACGCGCGCATCGTGCGCGGCGGCTGCCTGATCGAAACCTCGCAGGGCGACCTCGACGCCACGCTGCCCGCGCGCTGGCGGCAGGTGGTGCAGGTGCTCGGCAGCAACCAGAACTGGCTCGAATAATGGACCGCATCGTCCGCCTGCGTGAATACCTGGCCGATTGCCGCCGCGCGGTGAGCTGGGCGACACCGATTGCCACCAGCGGGCGGCTGACGCGCGTGTCCGGCCTGGTGATGGAGGCGGTCGGGCTGCGCATGCCGGTGGGCAGCCAGTGCCACATCCAGATTACCGGCGGACAGAGCATCGAAGCCGAGGTGGCCGGGTTTGCGGGCGACCGCCTGTTCATCATGCCCGCCACGGACATCTACGGCGTGATGCCTGGGGCGCGCGTGGTGCCCGACAACCCGCTGGCGGCCCAGCCGCCACGCCTCGGCATGCGCTACATCCCGCGTCGGCGCGCGCAGGACCGGGTGCGCCAGGTGCCGGTAGGCGACAGTCTGCTGGGACGCGTGCTCGATGGCGCCGGCCGGCCGCTCGACGGCCTTGGACCGCTGATGCTGGAGCGCCGGGTGCCGCTGTACAGCCGCCCGATCAACCCGCTGGAGCGCGCGCCGATCCGGCAGACGCTGGATGTCGGCGTGCGCGCCATCAACGGGCTGCTGACGGTGGGGCGCGGACAGAGACTCGGCCTGTTCGCCGGCAGCGGTGTCGGCAAGAGCGTGCTGCTCGGCATGATGGCGCGCATGACCGAAGCCGACGTGGTGGTGGTGGGGCTGATCGGCGAGCGTGGTCGCGAAGTCAAGGAATTCATCGATCGCATCCTCGGCGCCGAGGGCATGGCACGCGCGGTGGTGGTGGCATCACCGGCCGACCATCCGCCGCTGATGCGGCTCAACGGCGCGGCGTATGCGATGTCGATCGCCGAACATTTCCGCGACCAGGGCAAGCACGTGCTGCTGATCATGGATTCGCTGACCCGCTACGCGATGGCGCAGCGCGAGGTGGCGCTGGCGATCGGCGAGCCGCCCGCGACCAAGGGTTATCCGCCGTCGGTGTTCGCCAAGCTGCCGCAACTGGCCGAACGCGCCGGCAACGGCCGCAGCGGCAGCGGCTCGATCACCGCGTTCTTCACCGTGCTGATGGAAGGCGACGACCAGCAGGATCCGATTGCGGACGCGGCGCGCGCGATCCTCGACGGCCACATCGTGCTGTCGCGCGATCTGGCCGACGCGGGGCACTATCCTGCCATCGACATCGAGGCCTCGATCAGCCGGGCGCAGCCCGACCTGCTGTCCGACGAGGCGCTGGAGCGCACCCGCCGCTTCAAATATCTCTATTCGCGCTACATGCGCAGCCGCGACCTGCTGGCGGTCGGTGCCTATGTGCCGGGCGCTGATCTGGTGCTGGACGAAGGCGTACGGCTGTATCCGAAAATGCAGGGCTACCTGATGCAGGCCATGCGCGAACGCGCACCGCTGGAGGCCGCGCGTGAGGGTCTCGACGAGGTGCTTGGATGAAGCCTTTTGCGCTGGGGCGGGTGCTGCAGTTGGCCGAGCGGCGCAGCGAAACACTGGCGCGTGGCGTCAAGCTTGCGCACGGCGTGTGGCTGCGCGCGCGCGGCCGGCAGGTGCAGTTGCTCGCCCTGCGCGACGCCCACATCGTGCGGGTGGCAGGCGAGTTGCGCGAAGGCGTGCCGGCGGCGCAATTGCAGGAAGCGAATCGCCTGCAGCACGCGCAGACCGCAGAAATTCAGGCGGCGCAGGATGCCATCGACGCCGCCCATCGCGACTGGCAGGCCCGGCTGGCCGAGTGGATGCAGACCGAGCAGCGGGTGAAGGCGCTGCGCCTGCTGGAGCAGCGCCACCTGGCGCAGGCCGCTATCCTGCAACGACGCATCGAGCAGCGCGATCACGACGAACTGGTGGCACTGACGCATCGGCGCGATGCGGGGCTGCGGGGGCGTTGATGGGGCTGCTTGAACTCACACCTGAGGAAATCGCTTTCCTGACCGCGCCCGCGGCACCCGACGGCCTGCCGACGCGTCTTGCCCGCAAGCTTGCGGCGACGCTCAGCGCCCGCCTGCGCCTGCCGATCCAGGCGACGGCATTGCCAGCAACCGAGCCGGCCAGCGCGCCAACGGCGCCGTGCTGGCAGCCAGACGCCGCGCTGGCCACACTGTGGCTGACGCGGCGTCTGGGGGGGCGGGATGTGGCAGGGACGGGATCCTTGATTCCCGGCAGTCTTGTCCGCGCCCTGGATGCCGCGCTGGCAGAGTGCTGGCTGGATGCGGCGGCCCACGCCGCGCCACCCCGTGTGCTCGCCTGGGGCATCACGACCGATTCCACGCAGGCGACGCTCGCCGTGCAGTTGCCGCATTCCTCAACCGACATGACGCGCTGGGCGCGGGAGATCATCCGGCATGGCTAGATTCGTCGCGGCAGGCAGCTTGCTGCTGTTTCCGTCCTGGGCGCTGGCGGCGACCGATCCCGCGGGCGGCATGTTCACCGTGCTGCTGAGCCTGGCACTCATCCTCGGCGGTTTCATCGCGGTCGCCTGGTTCGTCCGGCGCTATCTGCCGGGCATGGGGACGCAGGGTGCGGTCAAGGTGGTGGGAACGACCGCGGTGGGTGCGCGCGAGCGCGTGGTGGTGGTCGAAGTCGACGACACCTGGCTGTTGCTGGGCGTGGGGGGCGGCAATGTGCGGCTGCTGCATACCTTGCCGAAACCGGAATCGATGCAGGAGCGCGCACGATGAGGGCGATCGTTGTGTTGCTGCTGCTGGGTCTGAGCGCGCCGGCCTGGGCGGCGGACGCCAGCGTGCCCCTGTTGAGCGTCACGCCTGGCGCGGGCGGGCAGGTGATCGGTGTGCCGGGGGCGAGCCTGCCCTGGCTGCTGCTGTTCCCGTTCCTGCCGGCCCTGCTGCTGGCCTTCACCGCCTTCACCCGCATCGCCGTGGTGCTGTTCCTGCTGCGCCAGGGGCTGGGCAGCCCGACTGCCCCGCCCAATCTGGTGCTGACGGGACTGGCGGTGCTGCTGACGGTCTTCGTCATGTCGCCTGCGCTGAAGACCATCAATGCCGAGGCCTATCAACCTTATCTTGCCGGTGCGCTGAGCTTCAATGCCGCCGCCGAAAAGGCTGCGTCGCCGTTGAAAGGCTTCATGTTGCGGCAGACCCGTGCCGAGGACCTGAGCCTTTTCATTGAGAGCAGCACCGGGGGCGACACAAGCGTCGACCCCAAGCGGATTGAGAGCGTGCCGCTGGCGGCGCTGGCGCCGGCCTTCCTCACCAGCGAGCTCAAGACCGCGTTCCAGATCGGCTTCATGGTCGTGCTGCCGTTTCTGGTGATCGACCTGGTGGTCGCCGCCGTGCTGACCGCGCTCGGCATGATCATGCTGCCGCCGCAACTGGTGTCGTTGCCCTTGAAGCTGCTGCTGTTCGTCACGGTGGACGGCTGGCATCTGCTGGTCGGCTCGCTGATCGGGAGCTTTTGATGGAGGGCATCGCCCGCGACGCGCTCTGGTTGCTGATGCTGCTCGTCGCGCCGGCGCTGCTGGCGGGGCTGGTGACCGCATTCGCCATCGGCCTGTTCCAGGCTGCCACGCAAATTCTCGAGCCCACGCTCTCCTTTGTCCCCAAGCTCATCGTCGTGCTGCTCGTGCTGGCGCTGCTGGGTAGCTGGATGGGTGGGCAGCTGGTCGATTTTGCGCGCAGTATGCTGACCGATTTCCCGGGGTTGCTGGAATGAGCGGGCTATGCCCCTGAGCGAAGCGAGCCTGGCGGTGTGGCTGTTCGCCTTCGCGCGCCTCGCCGGCTGGACCATGTTTGACCCGCTTGTCGGCCGTCTGCCGCTGCTGTTGCGCCTGTTGCTGGCCGCCGTGCTGGCCGCCGTGCTGGCGCCGGGCCTGGCGATCGGTGCGATCGGCCCATTCAGTGTGCAGGGCATGCTCGCCCTGGGCATGGAAGCCGCATGGGGGGCGGCGCTGGCGCTCTGCGTGTGGCTGGTTTTCGCCGCGGTGAGCGCGGCGCTGGTATGGACCGGCCACACCGCGACCGGCGGCCTGTTGACCCTGACGACAGAGCAGGCGGCGCCCGCAGACGCGGCCTGGCATGCGCTGGCTGGCTGGCTGGCAGCGATGGCGTTTCTGGGGGCGAGCGGCCACCTGCTGGTGGTGCATGCGCTGCGCGACAGCTTTGCGGCCATGCCGGTTGCCGTCCTGCCCGCCGCAACGGACCTGCGCCAGCTGGCCGAAGCCGGCAGCTGGCTTTTCGCCACCGGCGTGCAGCTGGCCTTGCCGCTGCTGGCCCTGGCGCTGCTGGTCCAGCTGGCATTCGGCATTGTTGCGCGCACCACGCCGGGTCTGGACATGTTCTCGGTCGGTCTGGGCGTGGCGGCACTGGGACTGGTGGCCCTCTGGATCGCGGCGGTGCCGTTGCTTGCGCACGGCGTCGGCCTGGGTGTCGAACAGCTGGCGGGCTGGCTCGGCAAGCTCGCGTCCAGATAGAGCCAGCCGCAGCCAGATGGATTAGAATGCTTCGATTTATCGTTATCCCACCGGAACAGCGGCGCGGCACTGAAACAAAAGCGACGGAAACAAGATGGCAGAAATGAATACCGCCAGAGGAAGCCTGGTTGCGATCGTCACCCCCATGTCGGACGACGGCGCGCTCGATCTCGACGCGTTGCGTCGCCTGATCGACTGGCACATCGCCGAAGGGACCGACGGCATCTGCATCGTCGGCACTACCGGCGAATCGCCCACGGTCAGCTACGACGAACACTGCCTGCTGATCCGCACCACGGTCGAACAGGTCGCCGGGCGGGTGCCGGTGATCGCGGGGACCGGGGCGAATTCCACCGCCGAAGCAATCGAACTCACCGAATGCGCCAAGGCGGCGGGGGCGCAGGCCGGGCTGTCGGTGGTGCCGTACTACAACCGGCCGACGCAGGAAGGCCTCTACCAGCATTACCGAAGAATCGCCGAGGCCGTCGATCTGCCCTTGATTCTCTACAACGTTCCGGGACGCACGGTCGCTGACCTGTCGAACGACACCACGCTGCGTCTTGCCGAGATACCCGGCATCGTCGGACTGAAGGATGCGACCGGTAGCATGGAACGCGCGGCGGATCTGCTGCGTCGCGCGCCGAAGGACTTCGCGCTGTACAGCGGCGACGACGCCTCGGCGATGCCATTCCTGCTGCTGGGTGGGCATGGCGTGATTTCGGTCACCGCCAACGTGGCACCTAAGCTCATGCACGAAATGTGCGTGGCGGCGCGCGAAGGGAACCTGACGCGCGCGCGCGAGCTCAATAATTCGCTGCTCCCCTTGCACAGCAAGCTGTTTGTCGAGGCCAACCCGATACCGGTCAAGTGGGCGTGTGCGGAGTTGGGGCTGATTCCGCCCGGCCTGCGCCTGCCCTTGACTACGCTGTCTGCCGGCCTGCATGACACGGTGCGTGACGCAATGCGCCACGCCAGCTTGATCTAGCGCGATGCCATGTGCTGTGCCTTTGATGTAAGCCTTCGTTTTTAGGACCCCTTATGCGTTTATTGCCCCTGTTGTTGATGGTTGCCGTGGCCTTGTCGGGCTGCGGTATCGTGGAAACGAAGAAGATCGATTACAAATCGGCCGGCAAGCTGCCGACGCTGGAGGTGCCGCCGGACCTGGTGGCGCCGACCGCAGACAACCGCTACGCGATCCCTGATGCCCAGGGCAGCGGAACGGCCACGCTGTCGGCTTACAGTGAGGAACGCAAGGCGGAACCGAGCAGTGAGCAGACCCTGCTGCCCACCGAAGCAAAAGCTCGCATTGAGCGCGCCGGCAGTCAGCGCTGGCTGGTGGTGCAGGCAACCCCGCAGCAGGTGTGGCCGGTGCTCAAGGATTTTTGGCAGGAGAACGGGTTCATCATCAACGAGGAATCGCCCGAAACCGGCATCATGGAAACGGACTGGGCGGAAAACCGGGCCAAGATTCCGCAGGACGTGATCCGCCGCACGCTCGGCAAGGTGCTGGACGGCCTGTATTCCACTCCCGAGCGCGACAAGTTCCGTACGCGTATCGAAACGGGTAAGGACGGCACCGAAATCTACATCAGCCATCGCGGCATGAAGGAGGTCTATACGACCGAGGGCCAGGACAGGACCGTGTGGGAGCCGCGCCAGCCTGACCCCGAACTCGAGGCCGAAATGCTGCGCCGCCTGATGCTGCGCTTTGGGGTGGAGAAGAGCCGCGCCGATGCGATGCTGGCCAAACAGCAACAGCCGGAACAGGCGCACATCATCGAGGAAGCCGGTGCGCCGGTACTGGAAATGGACGAAGGCTTCGACCGCGCCTGGCGCCGTGTCGGTCTTGCGCTCGATCGCGTCGGTTTCGCCGTGGAAGACCGCGACCGCTCCAAGGGCGTCTATTTCGTCCGCTACATCGATCCCGAGATCGACAACGGCAGCAAGCGGGACGAGGGCGTGTTCGCCAAGTTTGCATTCTGGCGCAGCAAGAAAAACCAGACCTCGCCGCAGTTGCAGATCGTGGTCAGCGAGGCGGGTGAGAAGACCCGGGTCAGCGTCACCGGTACCGGTGGCAAGCCGGCCGAAGCCGATACGCAGAACCGCATCATCAAGCTGCTGCACAACGAGTTGAAGTGATGCAGGTGCGGGTGTAATGCGTTTCGCCAGCCTCGGCAGCGGCAGCGAAGGCAACGGCCTGCTGGTCGAGGCCGGGTCCACCCGGGTGCTGATGGACTGCGGCTTCGGGCTGGCCGACAGCATCGCGCGGCTGGCGCGACTCAAGCTGGAAGCATCCGACTTGGCGGGCATTGTCGTGACCCACGAGCACAGTGACCACATCGGCGGAGTGGGGCGGCTGGCGCGCAAGCACAAGCTGCCGGTGTGGCTGACCGCCGGTACGCTGGCCATGGCGCAGGACCTCGACGGCGTGGCGGTACAGGTGATCGACAGCCATGCGGCGTTTGCGGTGGACGATCTGGAAATTCAGCCGTTTCCCGTGCCGCACGATGCGCGCGAGCCGGTTCAGTATGTGTTCGGCGACGGCAGCCGCCGCCTAGGCGTGCTGACCGATGCCGGTTGCAGCACCCCGCATATCGAGACCATGCTGGCCGGCGTCGATGCGCTGGTGCTGGAATGCAATCATGACGCCGCGATGCTCGACAACGGGCCTTATCCGGCGAGCCTCAAGCGTCGGGTGGGCGGGCGTTTCGGCCATCTGGAAAACGGCCAGTCGGCGGCCTTGCTGGACAAGCTAAAGCACGACAAACTGCAATGCGTGATGGCGGCGCACGTTTCACGCAAGAACAACACGTCTGCCCTGGCGCAGCGCGCGCTGGCCCAGGTGCTGGACTGCGCGGACGAAGAGGTGCGCGTGGCCTGCCAGACGGCGGGTTTCGACTGGATCCGGATTTGACCGGCCAGGAATTTAATCGAACCAGAGAGTTAACTGGACAGACTTTGACGACTTTTGCCGAACTCGGGCTTGCGCCCGACATCCTGCGTGCCCTCGACGAGATGGGCTACGCGACCCCGACACCGATTCAGGCGCAGGTCATACCCCTGGCGCTGCAGGGCGGCGACATTCTCGGCGCCGCGCAGACCGGCACCGGCAAGACCGCGGCTTTCGCGCTGCCGCTGATCCAGCGCCTGCTGCCGTTTGCCAACAATGGCACCTCGCCGGCCAAGCATCCGATCCGCGCGCTGATTCTCACGCCCACGCGCGAACTCGCGATCCAGGTCGAGGAGAGCGTGCAGGCCTATACTAAGCATGTGCCGCTGCGCTCGCTGGTGGTGTATGGCGGGGTCAACATCAACACGCAGATTCCGATCCTGAAGGCCGGCGTCGAGATCCTGGTGGCGACGCCCGGGCGCCTGCTCGATCATGTGCAGAACAAGACGCTCTCGCTTACGCAGGTCAACACCCTGGTGCTCGACGAAGCCGATCGCATGCTCGACATGGGCTTCATGCCAGATCTCAGACGCATCGTCGCCCTGTTGCCGGCGCAGCGGGTGAACATGATGTTCTCGGCCACGTTTCCGGAGGAAATTCGCAAGCTGGCCGACAGCATCCTCAACAGCCCGACTTTCATCGAGGTGGCCCGCAATGCCACCGCCGTGACGGTCACCCAGGTGGTGCATCCGGTACACCACGAACGCAAGCGGCAGCTGCTCGCGCACCTGATCAAGAGCCGCGATCTGCGGCAGGTGCTGGTGTTCACGGGGACGAAACTGGGCTGCAACCGGCTCGCCAACGAACTCAACAAGACCGGCATCCACGCCGACGCCATTCACGGCGACAAGACCCAGCAGGAGCGCATCAAGGCGCTCGACGCCTTCAAGGCCGGCACCATCCGTGTGCTGGTCGCGACCGACGTCGCCGCGCGCGGCATCGACATCGAGGCGCTGCCTTTCGTCGTCAATTACGACCTGCCGCACAACGCCGAAGACTATGTTCACCGCATCGGCCGCACCGGTCGCGCCGGGGCGCTGGGCGAGGCGATTTCGCTGGTGAGCGA